>JABFRF010000035.1 GCA_013141315.1 Gallionella sp.
AAGTAACAGGTAGTAACGGGAGGTGTTGGGCTAGACGGGGGAGGGGTCGTTGTCCAACATAAGTTCGCCTGACAACGATCGAAGTATTTCAAATTTGATATGTATAGGCTGGCCGGATTGGGGTCGACATTCCATGTTTGTGAGCTTGTCCCCGCACCGGAGGTTGAAGCATATTTTGACCAGCAGCTGGCGCTGGCCGCACCATAGTCATAGGGGTATTTGTTAACGATACCTGCCGCCTGCACGGGTTTAGCCATCGCGAAACCTAGGCAGATGATGAGTATTATCCATAGCAGTTGGGTAATCTTTGGTTTGCCGGTTAGCCGTGGCGGTTGCCACGCTGGCGGATATTTGACCATACTTCCCTCCCGATGGGGTTGGCGTTTGATGTGCGGTGCGACTGCGCATTGGACTCTATTGAGGGGGGGGTATGTCAAGCGGTTTGCTAGCAAGTCAGTAGGGATTACGCTCACGCAATGAAAAACGCGCCTTGCGGCGCGTTTTCGGCATATCAAGGTACAAGCTTAACCCTTCAAGCAAGTGCTCATAAACGCCTTGCGATCTGCACCTGACAAGTTTTTAGTTTTTGCATCTGCATTACAAGTTTTCATTTTGTTTTGTTGAGTCGGTGCAGCCGCCGCTGGTGCTGCACTTGCTGTTGCCTTAGCATCTGAACCACCATCCGCCTTCAAGGTATAGTCTTTCTTCAGGCATTTGCTCATAAACGCTTTGCGCTCATCGCCCTTCATGCCTTTGGCTTCTTTGTTGCAGCCTTTCATTTTTTCTTGCTGTGCACCCGCAAAAGCCGGAGCAGAAACGACAAATGCAAAACCCAAACATGCCAATGCGATCAATTTTTTCATGAAGCTCTCCTCAATGGTTAAACGACGATTAGTTCCAGATATCTGGATGTTTCTTGTTACGCCAGAAACGTTGTCATTATAGCTAAGCAACGCAAATGCACCAGCTTCACAATAGCTATGGCGTATATTCTCTAAGAAATATTCTCTAAGAAAACTCTGAACAAGTCTGGTTTTGTCATTCCCGCGAAAGCGGGAACCCAGTCAATTTAACAAACTGGATTCGCGCTTCTGCGGGATAACCAGTCACTTGCCAGCTTGCTGGCTTATAACCAGCCACTAAGCCATCGTTTTTGATGGCTTAGTGGAATGGCTAGTAGCTCCATCAATGACGACTTAATCACAGCTTCCCTAATTTATTTCCAATCAGAAGAAAAATCTCAAACTGATAGCCGCCACAGTGAAGTAATCTCGGCTTTCCTCGCTGTATGCAGCGGGTCGGTCGCATCCAAGACTTTAGGGTGATGCGGCGCAATATCCATACGATCTTTTACCTTCAAGCCCGCTCCTTCAAACCACGCCAATAATTCATCACGAGTACGCAGCCCTAAATGCTCGGCGATGTCAGACAACACCAGCCAGCCTTCACCATCAGGCTCCAAGTGCATTGCTAATCCATTGATGAAGCCACGCAACATGCGACTATCAGGATCGAAAATTGCGTACTCGATAGAGGCACTGGGTCGAGCCGGAATCCAAGGTGGGTTGCACACGATGAGCGGTGCACGTCCTGCGGGAAAAAGATCGGCTTGCACCACTTCAACTTGCTCACTCAATCCCAGCCGCGAAAGATTCTCTTGGGCGCAACTTATCGCGCGTTGATCCTGCTCGGTAGCGATGATATGTTGCACACCGCGCTTCGCCAGAATCGCAGCCAACACGCCCGTTCCTGTGCCAATATCAAACGCCAATTTTATCGAGGACAACGGTGCAGTATTAACCAACTCCAGATACTCACCGCGCACCGGTGAGAACACGCCGTAGTGCGGATAAATGCGCTCGCCCAATGCCGCTATCTCAACGCCTTTTTTGCGCCACTCATGCGCGCCTATCAAGCCCAACAATTCTCGCAGCGATACCACCGAAGCCTCGCCTGCCGCACCGTACGCTTCATGGCAAGCCTGCTGCATCATTGGCGCGCGACGTAGCGGAATGGTGTAGTCCTTCTCCAAGGGAATCAAAATCATCGCCAAGGTGCGGGCACGTTGCGATTGCGCTTGCCTGTGCAAATTAAAAGCCTCACTCGGCACGCTGGAAGTTTTACGTTCCTTGCGATCAGCGCGCCGCGACATCGCCGCCAATAACTGCCGTGCATTTTGGAAATCGCCGCGCCACAGCAAAGCCGTCCCTTCGCAAGCCAATCGATACGCGGCATCCGCCTTCATCGTATCGTCCACCACCATTACCTTCTTCGGCGGCGGCAAACCACTCTCCGAACGCCAGTGCGCCGTGCAAGATTTACCAGTTTCGTTCCAACTTATCATGGGGTAGGTATTCATCATTAAGGTGAGGTGAGCAAGGAATTGCTCACCGATTTATTTGGAGGGTGCGTAGCAAAATGAAACTTGCCCACCTTTCTACTACATAAACATTTGTCCACAGATTACACAGATTCACACCGATTAGAACCGTGTTTGAATCTGCGTCAATCTGCGTAATCTGTGGAGAGAGCTGCTGTGATTACAACCTTCCCATTTTCGGCAACTCGCCTACCAGCGGCGCAACATAATCCAGCCACGCCTGTGTCACGTCATTTCCCGCTGCGTTGATAAACTCATCTTTCATGTGCGTCGCCTCGCGTGCCACGGATGATAACGGCGTGATGAAGCACTCACTTTGATATGGCGAACTGCTCAAACGACGAATCGCTACTGAACCTGGCTCGCCCGTTTTCGCTGCATGATTCACAGCATGGTCGCCCACCATGCGCGCTTCTTTGGCATCGATGGGAGAAATAATAGTCGGGAAAGAGCGCTGCAAATAGCCAAAGGTATCGGCACGTACGCGCACTTTTTGTCCGGCGAATGCATCTTTTACCAAGGCCGCTAATGTGTCACCCAATGCGCCACTCCCGGACAATTGAATGTTCCCATGCGAATCTTTTTCGCCGCTGGTGGAAATTGGATTGCCGTCTTTGTCGCTGATGCCTTCGGATGCGGCAATCACACAGCGACCATATTTCGCGACCACCGTGCGCACATCTTGCTTGAATTTTTCGATGTCGAACACGCGCTCTGGCAGATAAATGAGATGCGGGCCGTCATCTTCTGATTGGCGCGCTAACGCGGCGGCGGCGGTCAAAAATCCTGCACTGCGACCCATCACCACGTTGACTTTGATGCCTGCTAATGCACGGTTGTCGCGGTCATCCCCCATAAAAGCCAGCGCTACAAAACGCGCCGCAGAAGCGAAACCAGGACAGTGGTCAGTAACTTTCAAATCGTTATCGATAGTCTTGGGAATATGCACGGTGCAGAAATCGTAATTCGCCTCTTTCGCCATCTCAGCGATGATATGCGCCGTCTCGGCGGAATCGTTACCGCCGATGTAAAAGAAGTATCGCACATCATTTTTCTTGAACACTTCAAATACTTTTTCGCATTCTGCTTTACCGGGCTTTAAGCGCACTGAACCGAGCGCCGCGGCTGGAGTCGTTGCGACCAATTCGAGTTGCTCAATGCTTTGCGTGGTGAGGTCGATGAAATCTTCTTTCATAATCCCCGCGATGCCGTGATGCGCGCCGAGTATGCCGGTAATGTTAGGCTGCTTACGCGCAGCCAATACCGCGCCAACCAACGATTGATTGATGACTGCTGTAGGCCCACCGGATTGACCGATTACCATTTTTCCGACGAGTTTTAATTGAATTGTCATTGCACCCTCTCCCTTGTGTAATTAAGCTCGGACATTCTAAACCTAATACGGTGCTGCGGCATCTAACGGCATCGCTTATAATTACGCGTTTTTTATTTCAACCCAAATTATCCATTAGTCACAATATCCCCTCCCCCATGCAGGGGGAGGGCTAGGGAGGGGGTAGAAACGTGACCATTTCACAACTTCTACTTCACAACTTCTACCCCCATCCTAACCTTCCCCCTGCATGGGGGAAGGAACAATTTGGTACTAACGAACTATTTGGATTCAACCAACTTTCGACAATTTTTTAAGGAAATCGCATGAGCCTGTTAAACGTCCGCCCCGGCAAAAATCTGCCCCACGAATGCAATGTCATCATTGAAATTCCCAAGCACGCTGACCCCGTCAAATACGAAGTCGATAAGGACGCGGGGGTGTTGGTGGTAGATCGCTTCATTGGCTCGCTGATGCGCTATCCGGCTAACTACGGCTTCATTCCAGAAACCATCGCGGATGATGGTGATCCAGTCGATGTATTGGTCGTTACGCCCTTCCCTATCGTACATGGCGCGATTATCGCGTGCCGCCCTGTCGGCGTATTGCAAATGTCTGACGAAGGTGGCGACGACGCAAAAATCATCGCCGTCCCAACCGATAAGCTCACGACCCTATATCGTGATGTAAAAACTTACGAAGATTTGCCTAAAATAAAGCTAGAACAAATCAAACATTTCTTTGAATTGTACAAAGCCCTTGAGCCGGGCAAGTGGGTGAAAATCAGAGGATGGGAAGGTGTGGAAGCAGCCCATGCAGAAATCACCAAGGGTATCGCCCTGTATCAAAAATCCATCGCTGGAAAATAATTAGGAGCGCACCATGACAGCAAATATCATCGACGGAAAAACCATCGCCCAACAAGTTCGCGCTGAATGGAAAGTGCGCGCCGACGCGCTGAAAGCACGCGGCATCACACCGGGCATGGCGGTCATCATCGTCGGCAATGATCCTGCTTCCAAAGTGTATGTCACCAACAAAGTGAAAGCCTGTGCTGAACTGGGACTGTATTCCATACACCGCGAATTGCCCGCTGTTGTCACTGAAGCGCAACTATTGAGCGAAGTCGATGCGTTGAATAACGACCCAAAGATACACGGCATTTTGGTGCAATTACCCCTGCCTAAACATCTGGACGCGAACAAAGTCATCGAAGCGATCAACCCGGACAAAGACGTGGATGGCTTTCATCAGAAAAACGTTGGCGCATTGGTCACAGGCGAAACGCCCTTCCCCTCTTGCACCCCTTACGGCGTGATGGTGTTGCTGGAAAAAACCGGCATCGCGATTGAAGGAAAACATGCAGTAATCGTGGGTCGCAGCAACATCGTTGGCAAACCAATGGCACTGATGCTGTTGCACAAAAATGCCACGGTCACCATCTGCACTTCCAAGACTGTTGATCTCGCCAAACACACCCGCGATGCCGATATTTTGGTCGCGGCAGTAGGCAAGGCGAATTTCATCACCGGCGACATGGTCAAGCCCGGCGCAACCGTGATTGATGTCGGCATCAACCGCAATGCGGAAGGCAAACTGGTAGGTGATGTGGATTTCAACAGCGTCAAAGAAGTGGCTGGCTACCTCACTCCCGTGCCGGGCGGCGTGGGACCGATGACCATTACTATGCTGGTAGCGAACACGGTTAGAGCTGCGGAACGGTTGTCGGGACTAAACATGTAACTGGAATAAGTCCGTTTTGCGCCATGAGCAGTCATTGAATTGCGTGTTCAACAGTAAAAATAAATGGAATAACTGCATCCAACTAGGCTAGTTAATATTACATCCTACAATTCACCAATCCTTATTGGAATGAGGGTCAACACTTATTATGGGAACCTCTATGGCTCTTATCAGACGCGTATGTTTTTATTTATTTATCTCCATTTTCATGGAGATGAATGGTAGTAATGCCTTGGCTGCAGAATCAACGGAACTTGATCAATTTTCCACCTATCAATTACTTAGCGTACAAGGGCATGATATGGCATTACAAAATAAAGTATATATGCCTAATGGTAATTGGGATTCCCTACTCAATTCAGAGTTGGATAACAAGAAAAATAAAAAATACCTTCAATCAAGCCAGTTAAGTTGCTCAATCCCACTTCAGATATTAAAAGATTTCAGCCTAGACAAAAATGCGGTTGCAACAGGCAGCCCGCCCGATGCTGCTGTTTTATATTGTGACAAAGACAGGATTTGGTTTGCGTCAAGAGCATATTGCGGTGAAGGTGATGATAGCAATAATGTGAGTGGTCAAGGTTACCTGCACGCATTCGACGCACTTACAGGAAAGGTCACGACATATCAAAATTTTATTCCGCGATGCGAATCTATTTCGTCTTTGGAGCGTATTGAAGACGAAATTTGGGCTACGACATATTTCCAAGGGGAATATGGAACTGGTGGTGGGAGTGGCATTCTCGTATTAGACCTCTCAACTGGAGTTACTAAAAATGCACCACAAGAAGTTATAACTCACAAGTTCACTGACCCTTCACTTAGTTCAATCAAGTACCAACGGGAGTTAGGTTACGTTTGGGTATCTACATCAAGTGGTATTGATCGTTACTCTGTCAAAGATCACCAATGGGAACAACGATATTTTGATACAAATATTACAACCGATAACAAACTCAAACTGGTGCTATCGCCGAATCAACCGTCAAAGAAGAAGCTGTGGCTTGCTTATCAGCTGTACTTTTATCCTATAGATGATTTGAACGGCTTTGCCAATGCATGGGGGGAAATTGACCTATATAGAGACGATGGTGTTATGCGATACAGCATTCCAGTTGTCCATAGATCGCTTCTCTCATACTACATCTCAGCTCTGAAGAATATGGATGACGAATGGAACGATTATGATTTTATTTCATTGTTAAATGTTATTGGTGCACATAAAGATGGTGATGAGGAAATTGTAGCGTTGCTAAATCAATTGCTTGAAAAGCCAATGAACTCATCAAGACGTAGCGCAGTTATTCAAGTAGCAAACAAATTTGGGTTGAATAACTCACATAAGTTGATGGATAAACAGTTTGAATCACTACTAACCGATTATTTTACAAATTCTGCTTTAGTAGGGGCTTCTGAAAGACTGAGTAGAATGTGCCAATTTGCATTTAATAATAAGGAATATATTTCCAATCTAAACGATTATTACCTTACACATGCGATTTCGAACGAAATCACTGAAAAATATTTCTTAGATGACTGCGTAAGAGCATATTCCAGTTGGCAAGGTTATAGCTCGTTATTTCCAACAGTCTTAAAAGCACTAAATCAAAAAGACGATTTACAAAATCTTGCTTCTTTGTGCTCAATATTTAACCACTATGCAAATCCAGATTACCGTCAACCCAGATTTGTTTTTCCTATTATCAACGCGAGATTCAAAGCGAACAAATTTAAAAGCAATAGCAAACTTTTATCTGCATGTGTCCCAGCTTCATATTGGATTGCCAATAGCTCTGGAAATATTGATGAACTGCTGAAAGTTATAGATGCGCATCCCAATCTAACTTCTATAGCCATTGATGTTCTACAAAAATTAACGGGAAAGAGCTTGGTCAGCATCCAAGAATGGCGTAATTGGTGGGTAATCAGTCGTAAAACATTTAATCCCAGTAGAAAAAAATTCTATTATGGGGAGTAGTAAATATTGAAAACAAGTACCTGCTATAGGGTCGATAGCCGATATTGAATCTCCTTCAATTGAATGACTCAACGATTCACTAGTACAAATATTGCTATAGAATTTAGGTCACAAATATGGATACGCACTCTAAAGATAATGATTTCGTAAAACTCCGTGAGGAAATTAAACACTTTGTTGATGAGCGCGACTGGGATCAATTTCATACGCCGAAAAATCTATCCTCCGCACTTTGTGTTGAAGCTGCCGAGTTGCTCGAACATTTCCAATGGCTGAAAACAGGCAATAAAGATGAACTCAACGATACCAAGCTTGAGCAGATTCGGCATGAAATGGCTGATGTTTTAGTCTACTTAATTCGCCTTGCCGATAAGCTGGATGTCGACCTCACGGCAGCGGTCGCCGAAAAGATGGTGCTTAATCGAGCCAAATATCCTGCGGATAAAGTTCGTGGTGATTCACGCAAGTATTCTGAATACGAGTAGAGATAGGCGGATTTAAGGTAGCGTTCTGGCCAGACGAAACCCGAAGTTGTGGTAACGGTAAGTAGGTAAGTTCCTGCCGCGATATGCCGTGCGTTGCGGCTTGAAATACCAAGAGCCCCCGCGAAGCACACGATTTGCACTGTCATCACGCCATGCACTACCATCAACGGGCGCGCCGGTGTAGTCGTCGTGATAGCTATCCTCTGTCCACTCCCATACGTTGCCTATCATGTCGTACAAGCCAAAGGCATTGGCGGGGAAACTGCCTACGGGCGAGGTGTTAACCCATTGGTCACGCCCTAGTGCGAGCCCTTTGCAACATTCGTCCTTGCCATAATTGGCGTACTCATGGCTGGCCTGCTCTCCCCACGGAAAAGCTGTGGTGCTACCTGCCCGCGCAGCATATTCCCATTCTGCTTCACTCGGCAGCCGATATTGTTTGCCAGTCTTGGCATTGAGCTTCTGAATAAATTTTTGGGCATCATCCCAGCTGACATTTTCCACCGGGCAGTTGTCGCCGCAGTCGCCAAATCCACTTGGGTTATTGCCCATCATACTTTTCCATTGGCCTTGGGTCACTTCGGTTTTGCCCATTGCAAATGCGCGAGTGATGGTCACTCTATGGACGGGCATTTCACTGGCGTTTCCAGCGTTGGAACCCATCTCGAAACTCCCCTCAGGAATAATCACCATTTCAGGGCAATTCGCACAGTCAAAAAAAATTTTTGTGTCCGTCGCGTATGCGCCCGTGGTTGACAAAAAAGCTGCAACGAACAACAGCGCGTATTGAATTACTTTCATAGAATCTCTCAAATCAAACCGCAGGCTGCCAACCTATGGCAGCACCCTAACAACACGAAAGCCGTTATTGTTGAAATGATATTTTGGCTTATCTCCAAATCGTATGCTTGAACGAATCAGGAGCGGGGTATAGTTCCAAGAGCCACCACGCAGTACGCGCTGCTCGCCATCCCCCTGCCAAGCGCTACCATCTACAGGTGCGCCATTGTAGTTGTCGTGATAGCTGTCCTCTACCCATTCGCATACGTTACCCGTCATATCAAACAAGCCAAAAGCATTGGCTTGTTTGCTCGCAACCGGATGAGTTGGGTTGCGAAAGGTACCGCCATACCAAGCAACCTCATTCATATTATCTCCACCACAATATTGATGTTTACCACCCGCACGGCAGGCATATTCCCATTCAGCCTCGCTCGGCAAGCGATAGTGTTTGCCTGTTTTTTGGTTCAGCTTGACTATGAAATCCTGCGCTTCGTCCCAACTTACCATTTCCACAGGGCAATTATCGCCACAGGCAGCGAAGTAACTGGGATTGCTACCCATGACAGCTTTCCATTGCGCTTGAGTCACTTCCGTTTTTCCCATCGCAAACGCTTGACCGATAGTAACGGTGTGAGTGGGTTTTTCATTCTTGAAGATGCCGCTGTTAAGCCCCATTTCAAAACTACCCGCTGGTATGACTATCATTTCTGGGCAATCGACACAATCGCGTAACGTTTCATGCTGCGGCTCGGCAACAGCAAGGTTGGCCAGCAACAGTCCCCATACCAGTATTTGAAAATTGCTGAATAATTTCATGCTAATCCCCTTTAGTACGATTACACAATCGGTACATCGCTATCATCGGCATTAGGGTACCTCTGAAAATTGATTTTCGTCGCTCCCGCGAAAGCAGGAGCCCAGTTAAATCAACAGGCTGGATTCCCGCTTTCGCGGGAATGACGAATTATTAGAGGTTCCCATTAGATCATATTGATAACGAAATTACCCTTACAGAAATTTCATTGCGGTACGCCAAGAACGGCAGATGCAGACGATGACACGACCTGTTTGTCAGCCAACTTAACAGCTGGCTTTTCCAAAATCTGGAAAAATATTTCGCCTTGCTTAATCATGCCCAATTCGCTGCGCGCGCGTTCTTCGATCGCTTCTGTGCCTTGCTTGAGGTCGCGAACTTCGGCATCTAATAAGGCGTTGCGGGTTTTGGTTTGTTGGTTGTCGGCTTGTTGTTTTTCGAGCTGACGATTGAGATCCCACACGGTCAACCAACTACCTTTGCCCAGCCACAGCGGGTACTGCAAGAGCAATAAGATAATCACCAAAATTATTGTTATGCCTCGCATGATTTGAATGCCATTGCATCGATATTGTTAACGTATCGATGCAATGGTGAGGTGAATTAGCTCAGTTGATAATACGCTTCACGACCGGGGTAGGAAGCGGTTTCGCCTAAATCTTCTTCGATACGCAATAGCTGGTTGTATTTCGCCATACGATCCGAACGGGACATCGAACCCGTTTTGATTTGTAACGCGTTTGTAGCCACTGCAATGTCGGCAATCGTAGAATCTTCAGTCTCACCTGAACGATGCGAAATCACGGCGGTGTAGCCTGCACGTTTAGCCATTTCAATGGCGGCAAAGGTTTCGGTCAGTGTACCAATTTGGTTAATTTTAATCAGGATGGAATTTGCCAAACCTTGACGTATGCCTTCGCGGAAAATTTTTGTGTTGGTGACAAACACGTCATCGCCGACGATCTGAATGGTTTTGCCGAGCCTATCTGTCAGCAATTTCCAACCACCCCAATCGTGCTCGCTCATGCCATCTTCAATCGTCACCACTGGATACTTGTTTACCCAGTTGGCGAGGTAATCGACAAATTGCGCCGAAGTGAGTTTCAGACCTTCTGCATCGAGGTGATACAAACCATCTTTGTAAAACTCAGAAGCCGCACAATCAATACCAATCGCCACATCTTTACCTGGCACATAACCGGCAGCTTCAATACCTTCAACAATCAACTGCAATGCGGCTTCGTTGGTTGGCAAGTTAGGCGCAAAGCCGCCTTCATCACCCACTGTCGTTGGCATACCTTTTTTGTCGATCAAACTTTTCAACGCGTGAAACACTTCTGCACCGTAGCGAACGGCTTCGCGGAACGTTGGCGCACCGACAGGAATAATCATAAACTCTTGCATGTCGATATTGTTGTTAGCGTGCGCACCCCCGTTGATGATATTCATCATCGGTACGGGCATTTGCATTTTTCCTGAGCCACCAAGATAGCGGTACAGCGGCAAACCACTTTCTTCTGCAGCAGCACGGGCTACTGCCATAGACACCGCGAGAATTGCATTCGCACCAAGGCGCGATTTATTTTCTGTGCCATCCAGATCAATCATCGTTTGGTCGATGAAGGCTTGTTCAGCGGCATCGAGTCCGATAATCGCTTCTGCGATTTCTGTATTCACGTGTTCCACAGCTTGCAATACGCCTTTTCCGAGGTAGCGTTTTTTGTCGCCATCGCGCAACTCAATCGCTTCCTTTTCACCAGTGGATGCACCGGACGGCACAGCGGCACGCCCCATCACACCGGACTCCAACAGCACGTCCGCTTCTACGGTTGGGTTACCACGGGAATCCAAAATTTCGCGGGCGATTACATCAACAATTGCACTCATTACTTTTTCCTTCTTCACTTTTCTAAATTACAGGTTCTAAAAATTAAAACTCAAACTACATACTTTTCAAATCGACCTTCTCTTCAATCAGTCCTTGCTGCTTTACCATCGCGTCGATAGCTTTCAATGTTTGCAACAAAGTCTTGAGATGCCCTAATGGAAAGGCGTTCGGGCCATCTGATAACGCCTGACTAGGATTGGGATGCGTTTCCATAAACACCCCTGCCACACCCGCTGCTACGGCTGCTCGTGCCAATACCGGAACGAATTCACGCTGACCGCCCGACACATTGCCCTGCCCGCCCGGCAACTGCACCGAGTGCGTGGCATCGAACACCACAGGACAGCCGGTGTTGCGCATCACCGCTAACGAACGCATGTCTGACACCAGATTGTTATAGCCGAAAGATGCACCGCGTTCGCACACCATAATGTTGTCCGAACCGCTGGCTTCACGTGCTTTATCGACTACATTTTTCATATCCCACGGCGACAAAAATTGTCCCTTCTTGATATTGACGGGACGACCACATTTCGCCACGGCGTGAATGAAGTCTGTCTGGCGACAAAGAAAAGCAGGGGTTTGCAACACATCAACCACGGAAGCCACTTGTGCGATTTCTTCGATGCTATGCACATCGGTCAAAAGGTTCACGCCAAGTTGCGCTTTTACCTCAGAGAGAATTTTTAGCCCCGCGTCGATACCAAATCCGCGAAATGATTTTC
>JABFRF010000118.1 GCA_013141315.1 Gallionella sp.
ACGGCGAGACTAGTCAGTGCAGACTAGCGAATTGCTTGGGCTTGTGGATTATTTTTGGTTGTCAAGATGAATTCTAAAAAAAATTTAATAAATAAAAGTTGCGTTTTGCGCGTATCCGAACTCAATTTTGCAATCAAGCAGTTACTGGAAAGTAACGTGCCTTTGTTATGGGTGAGCGGTGAAATTTCTAATTTAGTGAAAGCGGCTTCAGGTCATTTTTATTTTTCGCTCAAGGATGATTTAGCGCAAGTTCGTTGCGTGATGTTTCGGCATAAAAGTCACCTTATCGAACAACCATTATCGAATGGACAATTGGTTGAAGTGTTGGCCGTCGCCACGCTTTACGAACAACGTGGCGAGTTTCAACTTACCGTCGAGCAAATTCGTCCAGCAGGTTTGGGCATACTGTATGAACAATTCGAACGACTAAAAAAATTATTGGAAAGCGAGGGCCTATTTGCTGAGGATCGTAAACGTCTGTTGCCAATATTTCCGAAGCGCATCGGCATCGTCACCTCGCCGCAAGCCGCCGCATTGCGTGATGTGTTGATTACCTTAAAGTCACGCATGCCCAGTGTACCAGTGGTGCTTTATCCAACACCAGTACAGGGTAGCGGCAGTGGCGAAAAAATCGCGCAAGCAATTAAGCTTGCTAATCGGCGTGCTGAATGTGATGTGCTGATTGTGTGTCGCGGTGGTGGCAGTATTGAAGATCTGTGGGCGTTCAATCAAGAAGTGGTTGCGCGTGCTATCGCCAGCAGTGCTATCCCAATAGTCAGCGGAGTAGGGCATGAGACCGATTTCACCATCGCTGATTTTGTTGCCGACAAGCGCGCTCCGACCCCTACCGCAGCTGCGCAACGCGTTGTGCCTGATCGCCATGTACTCCTCAGAAACTTGCAAGACAAAGCTCAACATCTGCAACGTGTGCAGCGCCATCGTATTCAAAACGTCATGCAATCGCTGGATTATTTGCAGCGCGGCTTAATTCATCCCGCGCAGCATCTACAACGCCAGACACAACTACTAAACCAACTACAACAGCGCCTACGACGCTCCTTAGACTATCGCAAACAACAGTTACATTGGCGGTGGCAATCGCTGACGCAGCGACTGATTGCCGCGAATAGTGATGTAGTGGGTCTGCAAGAAAGACATGCTCATTTATCGCAACGTTTCGCTCAAGCGTTGCATAACTCTCAAACACGCCGATTGGTGCGAGTGGATAATGCTACGCAACATTTGATTTTGCTCAATCCTCAACAAGTCCTAGCGCGTGGCTATAGCATGGTACAGAACGCGTCTGGACAGATCATATCCAAGGCTGAACAATTGGCGGTTGGCGGGGAAATCAGTGTGACCTTTGCTAAAGGATGGTCTAAGGCGGAAGTAAAACAACTAAGCGATTCTTAACTATACATATTTTCTAAAGCCTGTTGACACTGCTCCCTATTCAGCTTGGTTACTCCCCACCCAGCTTGGTTAATATAGTTGCTTAGCAATTCACTTTCTGGTATTAAAGCGGACTTTTATTTTTATCTCGTTGGAGAAACACAATGCCTGCACAAAAAAACAAGGTCACTATCCCTTATAAAGCCAAAAAGGGCGAGGCATACATGGGGCCTAACCAGCTCGAACATTTTCGTCAAATTATGAATGAAATCAAAGACGGATTAGGTAAGGACATTGATCGAACCGTACACACTATGCAGGATGAGGCAACCGTCTTTGCTGACCCAAATGATCGCGCTACTCAAGAATCAGATATGGGCTTGGAATTGCGCAACCGCGACCGCGAACGCAAACTCATTAAAAAAATCAACGAAATGCTTGCCAAGATTGACGCGGGTGAATATGGGTATTGCGATAAGTGCGGTGTTGAGATTGGCCTAAACCGCCTCGAAGCGAGACCTACTGCTACGCTTTGCATTGATTGTAAAACTTTGGAAGAAATTCGTGAGCGGCAAGTCGCAAAATAATTATTGCTGTCTATCTGTCGATGAACCGCTAGGTCGACGGCTAATCATCATTACTCACCCTGCTCGGATAAGCAGCTAAGTACGTTTCGTCACCATCTTCTACAACAACTTACAACTACTGCCCGAAACAAAAAGGTATTCAAAAGAGTACGCGTCCACTCTTCTATCAAACAAAAAGCTGTAATGCCAAACAAAGTAAATTTGTAATTGGTAGTAAATGCCTATGAAAAACCTTGTTTCAGCTTATTAGGACGACCTAGAAAATTAGCTTGACCGAGAAAAACCGCAACCACCAAATTGCTTAGTGGTTGCGCTTGGAAGATTACTTCTTGGTGCCGTTTACTGCAGCCTTGAGTGGTGCGCCTGCTTTGAATGCTGGCACTTTTGAGGCTTTGATTTTCAGTTCTGCGCCTGTTGCTGGATTGCGGCCAATACGTGCAGCACGTTTGCGCACTTCAAATGTACCGAAGCCAACCAACGCAAGGCTGTCGCCTTTCTTTAATGTAGCGGTGATGATTTCAAGTAACGCTGCAACGTTACGCTCTGCATCAGCTTTGGTGCTGCCTGTTTTTGTTGAAAGTGCGTCTATCAGTTCTTTACGGTTCATTTAAATTTCCTCTCTGTGGTTACTGCACGATGCAGCGGTTTGAAGTTTAGCATTAAAAATTTGCGTCTGATACCTTCTCCTACAGGGTTTCAAGGTAAAAATGTAGATTGGCAATTTTTTCTAGGGTTCAACTCATGCTTAAAATCTTTTATAAAGAACGCGTTTTTAACCGAAACAAACACACACAAAACGCCTGCCGAAGCAAGCGCGTATTTCCCCCCGGAAATAAGTTAGCTACCCAGCTCGTCGCATGCGGTCTAACCTAGCATTGGTGCGCATCAATCTGTGCGTTTTGCGAAAATCGTAAGCCGTCACAACCGCCAAGGGAGGGAGGCAGGCAGGCGTCTCTGTTTGAATGTGATGTTGCTCTGCTATGGCCTTTTCGGTTCGCCGGGTAATCCAATACCTGGCAAAGTACATGAAGGCCACAGTAAAAGCAGTGCTTAACCAAACCAGCAGGTATCCGTGATGGATCGTATCAAGCAGGCTTAGCGGCTCTTTATATATATCCACCACAGCCAAAATATTGCCTTGCTTGTCAAACAGCGGAATGTAATCCTCGACAAAGAATGGTTGCGCATCCGCGGTGAATAATTGCGATAACTTTTGCTCTACTTCGTTACGATTCGATTGACTCATAAAATCGGTATAAATCATTTCATGAGTGTTAATCACCTGAGACAACTCTTTGTTTATATTTTCTATTTTACCGATGCGCTCAGAATTGGATGACCAAACTATTTTTCCGTCAGGAGTATAGACATTGGCCCGTCGCATATCCGGCAAAAAATTAAGATGATCATAAAATTGATTTCTCACTGCCATGGCAGTGGAGGTGCCTATGCCGAGATTGATCAGGTCAGTGCGTTCATCCAATATCTTCACCAACTCGACTTGTTGACTATGCCCCGAAGCGATATTTGTAACAAATTGACTGGTCAGCTGTGCGTCACGCGATACGATTTCTCTCATCAAGAAGTGTGAGAGGGTCATGGCAAAACAAGCGGCAACAATGCATACCACGACAAACCTGCGCAATTCAAAAAAACGCATATGGCCGTTAAGCGCCGGTTTCTCTATTGGCTGGGCTGCGACTGGCTCCCGACTAAGCTCTCTATTACGCCAACTGCCGTAAGAATTTTTTGCTTGCTGGGTCATTTCATCACCTATATCAATTTCGATAATTTTCATTTTCGATTTCTTGAATGCAGCGTTGTGCCATTTATTTTATGCAACTGGCCTAACCCAACGCTTGCTTCACCTCATCGTGTGATCACCCTGACTCAACTACCACACGCATACACTAAAAATTTATTGGTTTAATTATTGGCACGGACGAATAATAGTTGCGCAGAAACACACTGTCATTGCAGCGAACAACTTTTATTTATAGGTGAAGGCTGTGAGTAAAAGTTGGAGGACTTTGGGATGTTTGTACTGCAAAGAAGAGATAGGTTTGATTCCACACCAAGAAATTGAAACATAGCGACTGGCGGTGATGATAGTCAGGTTAGTTATTCATAGTGGCCTTGCAAAGGTAAAATTTACTATGAGCTACACCAACTTAGAATTGGATTAGCCAAAACAAGCGGGATCACTTCGGTGTGATAGCGACTCGAAAGCCATTAGAATTAACATGATTGCCAGGTTTATCTGCAAAACGAATCGCTGCACGAGTCAATTGTGGTGGGAAATTCCACGAACCTCCACGCAGCACGCGTTGAACACCATCCCCTTGCCATACACTGCCGTCAGTAGGCGCGGCGGTGTAGCTGTCGTGGTAACTGTCTTCTACCCATTCGCTCACGTTACCACTCATATCAAACAGGCCAAAAGCATTGGCTTGTTTGCCCGCTACCGGATGGGTAGGATTGGTTTTGTTACCACTGTGCCAACCCACTTTGTCCATATTATCGCCACCGCAAAATTGATGGTTTTCTCCTGCGCGACAAGCGTATTCCCATTCAGCTTCACTAGGCAAACGGTATTGTCTTCCGGTTTTTTGATTGAGCAGGCGAATATATTCTTGCGCATCGCTCCAGCTCACCTGCTCAACTGGGCAGTTGTCACCACAAATGCTAAAAGAACTGGGGTTGTTGCCCATGATCGCCCGCCATTGACCTTGAGTGATTTCAGTTTTACCTATCGCAAAAGGCTGAACGATTGTGACTGTATGTGCAGGTTTTTCATTTTTTGAGACACCGTTCATCCCCATCTCAACACTACCCAATGGCAGGATTACCATTTCGGGACAATCTGGGCAATCGCGAAAGTTTGAGGTTACCTGCGTATCTGCCTCTGCGCTACGAGCCAAGCCGAGCAGCAGCACCAAGCACAAGGCGACATACCTGATTTGAAGTTGGCTGGCCATCGCTGCTCCTTTTTAAGATTTTGAGATAACAGGTTAGATTCGCAACGCGAAGAAGAATATTATATATTTTTCCCAGCCAAAATAAATAGCAGTGAGGAGTTCTCACTATTTGAGCGCATCTGGAACAATGGTTTTTGTGAAATTACCTAGACGTATAGTCAGCTTAAATCACCTATAACTGAGCAGACCAGTCGGGAAAGCTTTACCGCTATGCCTTCTCTTCGAAATATCGTATAGTCCACCCAGCCTGATTAACTGGGATTAAAATCATGGATGTCAATCCTTCAGAAACTGAAATAACTAAACTATTCAGCAATCTCGACCCTATTGAAGTATGGCAAAACGCGTTTGATATTCTCCATCGCATCAACCCCCACTATGACTCACATATCGCAAAAAACGCATTTGACGATGTAGTACGTTTGTTCCGCGGTGATTACCTCGGATTCCAAGAAGTCAAAACACTTTACCATGACCTTCACCACACTCTGGATGTATTCATTTGCGTAGTTAGGTTGATGCAAGGTGCACACCTCTCAGGCACTCGGCTGAGCGATGATGATATTACTTTGGTCATCATGGCCGCGCTGATGCACGATATAGGCTATGCCCAACTATTGGATGATGAAACCGGAACTGGTGCACAATACACATCAAACCATGTTGATCGCAGCATCGAATTTATGCATGAATATATTGCCGATCAGCATCTTCCGACTGCCTATATTTCGCCACTCAAATGCATGATGCAATGTACCAATCCCATATTGAATATCGCCGACATCGACTTTCCAGACGAGCATACTCGCATGTTGGGACAACTAGTCTGCACCGCCGACTTGACCGGACAGATGGCTGCTCGCACTTATCTTGAGAAGTTGTTATTTTTATATTTGGAGTTCAAGGAAGGAAACTTTGGCGACTACAGCAGCGTTCACGACCTGTTGATTAAAACCAAGCAGCTCTATACAGCGGTTCAACACAAAATGGATATTGAACTGGATGGCCTTTATGCAAAGTTAACGTATTATTTCAAAGACAAATTTGCTGTAGAAAGAAATTTCTACTTGGAATCAATTGAAAAAAATATCGCCTATTTGACCAAGATCACTTTACTTGCTGATCATGAGCATTTTGCAATGTTGAAGCGTGGCGGCATTGTGCAAAAATCCTCCGCACAGAGATTCAACTTCGTCAGTTAAGATATTCAAGGCGTTGTAACTCCCCGTGAGATCACGGTTAACACTACCTAATATTAAGTTGCCGAACTGAAGTCCGACGTAGATGACCATCTTGTCTAGCGCTTATACAAAGCAAAAGGCCAGCGATACGCCGGCCTTTTGCTTTGAATCAAACCGTACTAATTAAGCGCGGCGTTTATATTCGCCTGTGCGCGTATCGATTTCGATCTTGTCACCAATTTCAACAAAGGCTGCCACCGGCAATTCAAACCCACCGTTGATTTTAGCCGGCTTCATAACCTTACCAGATGTATCGCCACGAACCGCTGGCTCAGTGTAAATAACTTCGCGAACAATCGTATTAGGCAACTCGACCGAGATGGCTTTATCGTTGTAAAACACCACTTCGCAAGGCATGCCGTCTTCGATGTAATTGATCGCATCACCCATGCTCTCGACTTCGATTTCATATTGGTTGTAATCAGCATCCATGAATACATACATCGGGTCAGAAAAGTAGGAGTAAGTCACTTCTTTGCGATCCAGCATGATTTGTTCAAACTTATCGTCTGCGCGATACACGGTTTCCTGTGCAGAATCAGTCAACAGGTTCTTCATTTTCATTTTGACAACAGAGCCGTTACGACCTGAACGGCTATATTCAGCCTTCAGAATGACCATTGGCTCGATGCCAACCATAATGACGTTACCTGCGCGTAGTTCTTGAGCTATTTTCATCTTGACTATCTTTCATTTTCGAAGGCGCGGATTCTACCGATATTCTGGCAAAAATCCAGTAGATTCAAAGCCAGATTGTTTTTTGACAACGCATCCGCCCATATCTTGGCATGAAGATTTAGCTCAACTTGAGCATTGATGAACGCAGACCACAACTGACCCGCATCGGCTTCTTTATTCCAAGCCGCGCATAAATCACTTACAGCAAGCTGAGCGGATTCGCTCAATTGAGTACTGTATAAACTTAAAAAAGCATCCAACTTCGCATGATGAACTTCATCGTGCTGCGGGTAAATTTGCCATATAAATGGTCGTCCTGCCCACTGTGCGCGCACGAAAGAGTCCTCGCCACGAACAAAGTTCACATCGCAAGCCCATAAAAGTAAATCGTAATTCTCTTGCGAAACAAATGGCAGCACATGCACGCTTAAATTACCTCGAACATATTCGCTGCCCACGCTCGGCGCAACATCACCAAAATATGCGCCGATCTGAGGCAAGACTCGACCTTCAGGCACTAAGCAAAGCAAGGGTTGCGGGCTATCTGCCCATACGTCGAACAGGCCATTCAATGCAGCGTTCTCATAAGCAAACAGCGAAACTTTGAGGGTATCGTTTGATGACATCTCCACGCCGAGTGATTTCCAGAAAACGCGTTGTTGCTCAACATCGCTTTGAAATGCATCACGTCTCGCCAATAAGTTACTCTCAATCAACAGCCCACCCGTTTTATCGGTAAATCCGGGAAAAAAATAATACTTGGTGAGCGGCAAACTAGGATGCGGCGAAGGTAGTGCGTGGCAGCCCTGTATCCAGTCTTCTGCGGAAAGATATTCGAGGTTAATCCAAACTGGCTGAAGTTCAGCATGCAGCATTGCTTCGATATAATTTGATGGCAACTGACAAGCGAATGCTTCAATCACGATAATTGCAGGTTGCACTTCCGGAAAGTCCTTGCACCATAAACAGACTTCCACACCGCTGCAACTTTGCTTATCTAATGTAATATCAACTTCAGAACACAGCTTAGCAAAGCTAAATAAATCATCAATCCAAAGTCGCACATTGAGATTGCGCTCATTCGCCAATTTTTTTGCCAATCGCCAGCACACACCTATGTCGCCGTAGTTGTCGATGACATTACAGAAAATATCGCAGCTTTTCACGGCTTCACGATAGGCTTATTGGCAGGCTGCGTCGGCACATACATGAAAAACCATTCTGAATATTTCGACTTACTTTCCAAGTCTTTATCAGCCAACCTAAAATTGCTTTGCTTGATTGGAGTTTCCTCCGACAAACTGTACACGCCGTAGATACCGTCGCCTTTTTTTAACAAGCCCCACTCAGCACTCCCTCTAATCGGATCAAGATACAGTTGCCGAAGATAACGCTGTGTGGAGGGATAACGCGGGTCTTTGAGCAAATCTTCCAAGCTGGTGGGGTAAGGCTGCTGTTTGTTAGCAACGGGAGCGTGTTGATAATAGGCGTGGATAGCATTGCGAAATTGATCACCAACGAACAGCAATGATTGTTCTTTTTCTCGTCGCTGCGCTGTGTGCCAAACCTCACCAACCGCTAATAATGCAACGCCCATTATGGCGATAATCATCATCAAACCAAGAAATGTAAAACCACCCAAATTGTAAGGTGGCATAAATTTATTTCGATTATTCTCGCACGGTAAAACCCCCATCACCAATCCTTATACTCCGAACCATCCAACCCCTGTCCGGACGCACCACTTTTAATGTCAAACACCGCGCCTTTTTCGGGATTATCCGAGCCGACAATCGACCAAGTTGTCGTACTTTCAGTAATGGGGTCATATGGCAAACTGCGCAAATATTTCTTAGTGACCAAGTCATCTAAACTGTCCGGATATTTTCCATTATCACTATAAAATTTATCCAGCACTTGTCGTGTCAACGCAAGATTCTGATGCAACACCGCTTCTTTGGATTTCTCCACACTGCGAAAATAACGCGGTACAGCAATGGTCAACAGTGTGCCGATGATCGCCATCACCACCAGCAATTCAATCAAAGTGAAGCCGTGTTTTAAGTGCTTTTGCATGGATTCGTCAGTTACCAATTTTTGTACGGAACGCCATTCAAACCAGTGCCGGTTGATAAAGAGTACACGTCATAGACATCATCACCTTCCTGCGGATCATCGGCGCTGCTTTGATAACTGCGCTTACCCCAAGTGTCCTCGTCCGATTTATTGGTATCAGTTTCCATGGGATCGCGTGGAATACGTCGCAGAAAGTAGATATTATTCTGGTCGCTTGGATTCTTGGCATCAGGCATACCATCGACCAATATTTGTAACGCCTCGGGATAGCCGGATTTTTCTGCGGAACGAATAATACGCCCGTCATCCACTGCTTGTTTATACGCATCGATAGCGCTTCGAATTTCGCGCAAAGCCAAACGTAGCTCTTGCTCTTTACTGTGTTGCACTGACAACTCAGCCAGCGGCAACGTCACCATCGCCAGCAAACCAATAATCGCAATCGTCATAATCAACTCGACCAGCGTAAAGCCTTTGAGTTTTATATGAGTCATTGTGAAACCGTAATGACATAAGGCTGGGGAGTGGCAGGTGTAGTGGTTGCGCCGGTAACGCCCGAAGCCGTGATGGCATTGACAGTCACCAATGTCTCGGGGGCTGCAGCCGTCACTTCAAACATTAACGTGGCCAGGCTCGCGGCTACATTTGCCCCTGTGCCCAACAAATCCACTACTACCTCGCCGCTTGCCTGATCGATATTCTTAGTCATGTTCGAGGGCGTATTATTTCGCCTCAACGCATCACCCTCTATCACATCAAGCGCCTGCAACACGGCAGGATCAAAGCCCACTCTGACATTAAATGCTTTAAGTCCCAATGTCGTTTGGGTATTGAGCGACACCATGATTTTGTCACCAACCTTGGCCTGACTAGGGCCTTGCCATGACAGTGATGGGGTATTAGACGAAGCGGACACGGTCGAATCCGCCGTATCTATTGGCATGGGGCGCGGTACCGCAACGAGCGGAGTACGGGGTACCAATGCCGGGGCAGGTACCAAGGTACGCGGCAAAGGTGCAGTTGAAGTGGTCCCATTACTACTCCCCAATGCGACTGCACCAAATGGTTTTAAATCCAGTGGGCTACTACGCAACTCAGCCTCAGTACCGGACCAGTATTCCATTTCTCGCGCATCGGCGAGTTTAGAGTTGCCCACAATATGCGGCGTAATCGACAACACGATTTCTGTTTTGGTTTTATCGCCATGATCACTCGAAAACAAATGCCCTAGCAGTGGCATCTGCCCCAATGCAGGCACTTTATCTACGGTACTTTTATCTTCATCTTGAATCAAGCCACCCAATACTTGCGTCTCTCCATCACGCAAACGCAACACAGTTGAGGTATTACGTGTTCCGACTCGAAACACTTGTGACCCGGAGTTATTGGAAACTGCCAAGCCCAGTGAACTGACTTCCAGCCCCACTTTAATAGAGATTTCATTGTCCAAATGTATCTCTGGTTCGACTTCTAATTTTAGTCCCACATCCTGATAAGTGACCGTTCCAGTGACGACTGAACCGGTCCCCCCAGTAATAGGGGTGACCGAATTAGTGATGATAGGCACGCGTTCACCTATCATGATTTTGGCCTTCTCACGGTTGCGCACTCGCAAACGCGGACTGGATAAAATGTTCGAGTCGCTATCTTGCAGCATCGCATTCAAAGTTATTGAAGGATTGGGACTAACGGCGATATTAGCTCCATTTATAGCCTTGAGTGTATCCAAGGTCAGCTGTGTGGCATTGACCTTCTTGGATGGATCGGAGGGATCAGGAATAGAAATCAACTCCGTAACGGGTGAAAAGGACAGTTTACTGGGGAACTTCACCCCCAACTCACTTAACCGTGAGCGGCTAATTTCCAGTATCTCCACTTCAAGCATCACCTCCGGATCAGCAATATCCTGATCGGCAATCAATTTCTCCGCCAAGTGGATCGCATCTGGCGTGTCTCGCATCACCAGCGAATTAGTCTTCTCGTGAACGAAAATATCTTTGGTCTTGAGCAGCGTTTTAATCATGGTCAACATCTGCTTGGGATCAGCATTGGTGAGGTGAAAGCTGCGTATCTTCAAGTCTTGAAACTCTTTGTTCTTGGCTGGCGTGTTGGGATAGATATACACAGTGTTGTCATTGAGGATTTTTTTCTCCAACTGGCTTTGCAGCAGGATCAAATCAATCGCATCTTCAACCGATACATCCTTCACAAAGATGGAAGTTTTAATATCGGCTTTCACATCCTTATCCAGTAAGACGTTGATGCCACTGGTGCGTGACAATGCTTCAAACACCATCTTCACATTGGCATCGCGGAATTGCAGGCTGACAGGCTTCTTGAATTTTCCTTTCAAAGAAGGTTCTGCCATATGCACCTTGGTTTCCTGCTCATCGATTTGTCGTTGCAACATCACGGCTTGGCCTTGCTTGGGGTTCTCCAGCAAAACTGGCTTGATAGCAGTACGCGCTGCCTCCATATCACCTTTGGCGAAAGCACCGTGTGCTTCCGCGATCATGGCATCGTGACGTTTATCCATCGTCAAAGCTTCCAGCGCAGTTTTGGCAGGCTGATTATCTGGATCGATTTTTAGCACACGTTCATAGATGGCTTGTGCCGCATCTATGTGCCCGACTGCCCGCTCACGTGAAGCGCTTGCCAATAGCCGGCTATTCACCTGCCCTTTGCTGCGCAGCAGATCCGCTCGAAATGACAAGTTATCCGGCTCGGCTTTGCTGGCTTGCTCCAACTTGGCGAGCCCTTCTTCGATGTGGCCTTCTTGCAGCAGCGACAGTCCGCTGTTGCGTAATCGTTGTCCCGCACAACCCGCCAGCACTGCCACTGCGAGCAAGGCCAACAAGGTGTTCCGTTTGAGTTTTAACATATTGCCAACCCTCTGATAGAAATTAAATTACCTCCAGCAAAGCTGGAGGTTTATTGCTTGAGTGCCTCAAAGGCACTGATAACCCAAGAGCCGCCTGAAGGCGACTATAGCCCCAATTTCATTTGGTCGTAACGTTCGTCCTCAGT
>JABFRF010000091.1 GCA_013141315.1 Gallionella sp.
TGGCAACGGTCGCTCCCTCACTGATAGAACTACTAGCCATCTGACTAGGCTGTCCAACTACGCCAGCCAAGTCATTGGTTACCTCAGTCCCTCTCCCGGTGGGCGAGGGAAGCAAAGATGCGATGAGGTGTTGCATGAGTGCCATTTCGTCGGGGGTGGGTAAACGACGCACGCCTGCGGTTAGGGTTGTGCCCATGTAGTCGTGGGCATCGGGGTTGTGGTCTATGCCCAGGGCGTGGCCGTATTCGTGGAGGAGGACGCTGAGCATGTCCATTTTGCCAGCGGCGTAACCAGCGACTTGGCTGGCGTTGTTTGCCAGCTTAGTCGAATGGCTAGTAGTTCCATCAGCACTGCCTGCCTTTGCCACCCATTCGTTGGGGTTGCTGGTGGGGAGGTATTCGCTGTTGTCCGACGGGGTGGTGTCGATGTACCAGTTGTTGCCGGCGGCGGTGGTGTCTAGAGTGATGGTTGAGCCTGTGGTTTGGCCGAGTGCGCCGCCTGAGAGATCGGCGAAGTTCAAATTGATGGAGCTGAGGAATTGTTCGTTTTGTACGAACAAAGATTGCCAGCTGGTAGCTATTTCAGGTGCGCTGGCATCTTGCAAAAATTGCATATCTTCAACGGCGATTTGAACATCAGGTGTTAAAGCACCTTGATCTTCACCCGCTGGGATACACGCATTGCCGAAATCTCCATGCACAACTTTTATGACATAGCTGATGCGGAACTTTTGACCGTTAACGGTAACCTCAATAATTGCCTTATCGTCGCCGAGGAAGCCTTTTTCTGGGGTGTATTGAAATTCTTCCGTGGGAGTAGCTGGGAAGGATTGAGTAGCCAAGCCAATCATCGCTATTTTGCCGTGCGCGGGTTGTTGAGTGATAACAGCTTTAACTTCGCCTGTAATCTCGATTCCATAGTTGTACTTAAGTGTTCTAAGGACTGAAAATCCTGGACTCAATCCGCCCAGAAACGCCTTATGCCCCGTAACGTAGGACGGATTCTCGGAAGCTGTGCAGGTATCGATTAGTGCTTTGTTAATTTTCCGCACGATCGCTGGCGTGATCATCTTTTTGGCTGAGGCAAGCAACATCGGCGCATCGGATGATGTTGCAGGCACATTGGTACTGCCTGCATCGGCAGCCATCAGCGCGTTGGTTTTGTGTATCCCTTCCAGTTTGGGCGGCTGTAAATAGATATGGAAATGTGTTTGATGTGCCTTCACGTTTTGCACCGAAGGCAGGGTGTTATCTTGAGGAAGCACACCCATGCGGAAACCTAGCTGATTCAGCGCGTAGCGCATATCGGGATACAAAATTAAAGGGGTCAGGCTCGAATTGATTTCCGACTTCGCCGCTCCAACAGTCACGATGCCCATTGTACCTACCAGTAATGCAAAGTAACTCATACATTTTTTAGCGAAACTCTCTGCGTTCGTTTTCACGTTGCCACTTTAAGTCTGACTTTCAATTTGTTTTTCGATTGTGTGGATGTCGGACATATCAGCATTATGCATGAAGCGCGTTGCAATCAAACCGTTTACTGTGCCGAATACCAGTGCGGCAGTGGCAAAGATGGGGATGAGGTAGGCAATGCCAGCATGTGGAATCAACCATAGATACACCACCAACATCTGCCCTGTGATGTGCGCAAAGGCTGCATAAATGCTATGGCTGACTGCGCCAAACCAACGCGTCGGCAAGTGTTGTGCGAAAGCTAACACGACTAAGCTACAAACTGCCCCTGCCAAGCTGAGAAAAAATCCTGGTGTTAAAAAGCTGCCGAACAATAAACTGCCTGCCACCACGCGCAATAATGAAACCCATGCCGCGACGCGCCATCCGTAGCGTGCCAGCACGATGAGTGTCACGATGTTGGCGAGACCGGGTTTGACACCGGGCAGCGGAGTGGGAATGGCATTTTCGATAAGGGTAAGACCCAATGCAACAGCAGCCATGCGGGCGATGTGGTGATCGCCAGCAGTGGTCTTTAGTTTGAGAAGTGTAGGTACTTTCTCCCCCTCTCCCCCACCCCTCTCCCGCGAGGGGAGAGGGGCATTAGATTTTTTAATAATTGAGGCTGTCATATTGTTTTTTACTGCCAATCATTTCCACGCTCACTTGGTTGGGCAAGCATAGCGCGATTTCGCCAGCTTGTTGCAGCCAACCTTGGCGAACGCAGTATTGACGGGGACTGGGGTCTGAGGCGATGCGTGCTTTGCGATTTTGGATAGTGATGATGCTGATGCCGAGTGGACCGCGCACTTCGATATTCTGATTATTCGACAATGGGACTTCGCGGAAAATTTTGCCGCCACTGCGGATGAGGGCTTTGTCAGCAAGCTCGCCGTTCCATAGTTTAAGCGTCAGCATGACGACACCAATGCAGCCGAATAAAATGGTTAGCCAATCACCGATTTTGATGTGCTGCAAAGCCATGCTGTACATGGTTTTATGAAAGTTGACGATGCCGCACCAACACTTGTTGTTGCTGTTCAAAATGGCGCGCGAGTTTCTCGGCTAAATAGACGGAGCGATGTTGACCACCCGTGCAGCCGATGGCAACGGTGAGATAACTACGATTATCGGCGATGAAGTTGGGCAGCCAACGCTCTAAGAAATTAACGATGTCGCCGAACATATCTTGCATGCTAGAAGTGCTATCTAAAAATTCAATAACGGGGGCATCGCGTCCAGTGAGCGGACGCAGTTTTTCATCGTAGTGTGGGTTAGGTAGACACCGTACATCAAACACCAAATCAGCATCCAAAGGAATGCCATGCTTGAAGCCGAATGACTGAAACAATAGTGTTAGACGGGCACGATCTAATTGGATGAATTGTTTGATCCAAGCGCGCAGCGCATTGGCGTTGAGTTCCGTGGTGTCGATGTGATGCCCAATGTCGCTAATCTCGGTTAACAATTCACGTTCATAGCTGACGCATTCTGGCAAAGTGCGCACGCCATCGCTAAGAGGGTGGAGCCTTCGCGTCTCTGAAAACCGTTTTACCAAGGTGTCAGTTTGTGCATCTAAAAACAACACATGTACGTCGGCCGCTTGTTGTTTGATTTTCTGGAGCAAGGGAGGTAAGCGTTGCACGCTGTTGGCACTGCGCACGTCTATACTCACTGCGATTTTTTTGTACCCCGCCTGCTGCAAGTGATCGACCAGCGTGGCGAGCAAATCTGCAGGTAAGTTATCTACACAGTAATAACCGCTGTCCTCCAGCACTTTGAGAGCAATGCTTTTGCCGGAACCAGAAAGACCGCTGATCAGGAATAATTGCATAGGCTATTCCAGAAGAAGTTGATCATGTCTGGTGATGAACTCTTGCATGCTGTCGATGCCACGTTGCTGCAACACAAAATTACGCGCTGCGGCTTCTACTAATACTGCGAGGTTTCGACCCGCCACGACTGGGATGTTCACCGTATTGATATTCACACCCAGCACAGTTTGATGGGTGGCATTGATGGGTAGGCGTTCGACTTGTGAAATGTCGCCGCCGGGTGGATTGTGTAAATTGACGATGAGCTTCAGGCTTTTTTTGCGTCGCACCGCTGTTTCACCGAACATGATGCGTATATTCAAAATACCTAGGCCCCGCACTTCCAAAAAATCGCGTAATAGTTCTGGGCAGCGGCCTTCGAGTGTATCCGGTGCGATGCGATGCAGCTCGACCACGTCATCTGCCACCAAACCACTACCGCGTGAAATAAGCTCTAGCCCCAACTCACTTTTGCCGACCGCGCTCTCGCCCGTAATCATTACGCCTACGCCCAGCACATCCAAAAATACGCCGTGGCGCGTGGTGGTTTCAGCGAGTTCTTTGGCAAGATAATGGCGTATCAGCCACATCAAATGCACGCTGGCTTTGGGCGAAGAAAATAACGGAATGTGCGACTGATTGCAAAACGCAATCAACTCTGGAGGGATTTCAGTAGAACCCGCGACAATTAAACAAGTCGTGCCATTTTTTTCAATTTTGTGGAAGGCGCGATTTCGTTGTTCTTCGCTTAAATCACGCAAGTAATCGAGTTCAATTTCACTGAGCACTTGCACCCAGTTTGGATGAATCAGGTTGAGATGCCCGATTAACGCTTTGTCCGAGGTCTCCACTTCATCGCTGTCGATGATGCGATCTGTACCATCCGCCCCCGCAACGCGACTAAGCTGAAGCCGCGCCTGCTTGTCTTCAAACAGCTGCCGAATGTTGACTTGGCTCATGGGAAATTTTTGAGTGTGTAATTCACGGTGCGCTATTCCACTCGGCAAACATTTTATGAATTTCAGTTACATCGCGGCTTGTGTTTAGACGCTCGCGAAAAGCGTCATCGCTGAACATTTGCGCGAGTTCACCGAGGATTTGCAAATGCAAATCGGTGGCGCGTTCTGGTACGAGCAGCACGAAAATCAAATTAACCGGCAGGTCATCAGGTGCTTCAAACGGGATAGGGTGTGAGGTTTTGATGAACACACCTGTGGCATCACGTAGCTTGGCGATACGTCCGTGAGGAATGGCGACAGCTTGACCCAAACCCGTCGAACCCAATCTTTCACGCGCAAACAAACTATCAAAAATAGTGCTGCGAGCAATTTGCTGATTATTCTCCAGCAGTAAGCCTACACGTTCGAATACGCGTTTTTTATTACTGGACTCCGCATCCAATATGACTTGGTTGGGAGGCAAAATTTTACTAATGAGGTTCATATTATTTTGTGTGCAAAAAAATGGGCAACATTGCTGCTGCCCATTGTTTAGTTACTCTGCTACTGCATGATTGCCCGTTCCATCATGACGACGTGCAGATAATTTTTCTTTATGCTTTACCACTTGGCGATCTAATTTATCCACCAACGTATCAATTGCGGCATAGAGATTTTCATCCTCACATTCCACAAATACATCTTTGCCACTCATGTGTACCGTAGCCTCGGCTTTTTGTCTCATCTTTTCGACTGAAAGAATTATGTTCACATCTATCACATTGTCAAAATGCCGCTTGATCTTGCCGAATTTTCCCGCTGCGTATTCGCGAATAGCTGGGGTGATTTCTAAGTGATGTCCGGTTAGATGCAGGTTCATGGCTTGCTCCTTGTTAGAGTGATTTACGGAGATTCACCGGGAGGATACGTAATGCGTCCCGGTACTTTGCTATGGTACGCCGAGCTACAACTATGCCCTGCTGTGCCAAGATTTCTGACATGCGGCTATCGGTGAGTGGCTTCTTGGTGTCTTCCTCGCTGACTAATTGTTTGATGAGTTCGCGAATTGCTGTGGAAGAACACGTGCCGCCGCTTTCCGTGGATAAGCCGCTGCCAAAAAAATGTTTAAATTCATAAATGCCACGTGGTGTGAGCATGAATTTTTGTGTGGTGCTGCGCGATATGGTGGATTCATGCATGCCGAGCTCATCAGCAATTTCACGCAACACCAGCGGACGCATTGAAATTTCGCCGTGCTCTAAAAAATCAACTTGTCGTTCTACGATGGCTTGAGCAACGCGCAAGATGGTGTCGAAACGTTGCTGTAAATTTTTAATCAGCCAGCGCGCTTCTTGTAGTTGCGTAGAGAGTTGTGATGAATTCTTATCGTCGCGCTGCTGTAAAATGCCCGCATAGATTTGATTCACGCGCAACTTGGGCATGGCTTCGATATTGAGTCGTGCGCGCCACTTGTTTTTTACTTTTTCCACCACGATGTCAGGCACGACAAAGTCCGCGACAGTCTGGCCAAACTCTGTACCAGGCTTGGGATTTAAGCCGGTAATGAGGTGCTGTGCGGTGCGCAATTCATCATCGGTGCAGCGTAGCGAGCGTTTGATTTTGGTAAAGTCATGTGCGGCCAACCAGTCTAAATGTTGGCTGACTAAGCGTATCGCCAAATCGCGCTGCTGCGTCGCTTCGGGCATCGCTTTGAGCTGGAGCGCCAAACATTCACCCAGATGACGCGCGCCTAAGCCGGGCATATCCAAATGTTGCAATTGCACCAGTGCCGTTTCGAGATCGTCCAGTGTGATCTCAAGTTCGGGGGGAAGCAGTGCTTCTATCTCTTCCAAGCTTTGCGCGAGATAGCCATTCTCATCGAGTGCATCGATTAACCATCCCACCACCTGACGGTCATTGTTGTCGAGCGAGCTGGTGGTCAGTTGGCAATGCAAATGCTCGCGCAGTGTGTTTTGCAAGGCGGGTTGCTCAAAGCGTGTGTCATCTTCATCATCGTCGCTGCGCGTAATACCGTTGGCGCTCCAATCGGTCGGTTCATTGTCGAAGTTGTCGTTGGTTTCACGGTCATCGTCGTGAGGCGGTGGCGCTTCATCGGGAGACGAATTTTTTTCAGAATTGTCGCTGGAAGTAGTTCGTGTTTCGGTGGTAAAGGCGCTGCTGGTAAAATCTTCCGAGGCTTCCAGCATAGGATTTTCTTCCAACATGCGCGCCACTTCCTGATGCATGTCCTGCGTGGAAAGTTGCAACAAACGCAACGCCTGTTGCAATTGCGGGGTAAGCGTAAGTTGCTGGGATAAACGAAGTTGAAGTGCGGGTTTCATGCTTTATGGCTTAAATTTTAATTACTTTTGTCGTGACCGGTTTACACCCAAGAATGTCTCTGAAAATTCAAGTTGCTAAGCCAAGCAAATCTGCAAGGGTATTCCCTGCCAAACATGGCCTTTGCGCTCGTTGTTTGGTGTGAAGGCGCGAGCAAAATATTACGCTGCCGCATATATTTGGATAGGTAAGAAGTAATTTTTTGTGAGCAACGCAGCATAGTGACGAAAGTTGATTTTTTGGAAGCATCTTTTTACAGTTTGAAATGTTCGCCCAGGTAAACTTTTCTGACGACTTCATTATAGATGATTTCATCAGGCTTGCCTTCTGCCATGACTGATCCTGCGTTAATGATATAAGCACGATCACAGATGCCTAAGGTTTCACGTACATTGTGGTCGGTAATCAGCACCCCAATGTTACGCTCTTTTAAGAAGCTGATGATTTTTTGGATGTCCAATACGGCAATTGGATCGACACCAGCAAAAGGTTCATCCAGTAAGATAAAACGCGGGTCGGTAGCCAAAGCGCGGGCGATTTCGACGCGCCTGCGTTCCCCGCCAGACAGGCTGATCGCTGGATTTTTCCGGATGTGAGCGATGTGCAAATCTGCCAACAAGGCTTCCAGACGATTTTCAATTTCGGCTTCGCTGATGTCTTGCAGTTCTAAAACGGCTTTGATGTTTTGTTCTGTAGTCAGGCGGCGAAAGATGGACGCTTCTTGTGGTAGATAGCCCAGACCCAAACGTGCGCGTCGATGTATCGGTTGGCGGGTGATATTGGTTTCGTCTATGAATATCTCTCCCCCATCTGCAGCGATCAAACCGACGATCATGTAAAAAGAAGTGGTCTTTCCCGCACCGTTCGGACCGAGCAGACCTACTACTTCGCCACTTTTAACCGACAAGGAAGCGTCTGATACCACTGTGCGCTGACCGTATTTTTTCTTGAGGCCGACTGCCCGTAATTCACTCATGGTTGTTTTATTGAGGATGCAGATTCCTCCGGCAGTGGGCTGGGCGAGGCTTTTTTAATTTTGGGCTGCAGCACTGCACGAACCCGCTTTGGTGGGGTATTGCCAGTGTTATCGCTATTGCCCGTCACTTGGAAAATTTCGGTTTTAACACTGTAGCTGATATGTTCCCCACGCACATCATCCAAGTCGCGTTTTACCCGAGCTTGATTATAGAAATTCACGGTCTCTGTGCGTGTGTCATAGACAATGCGCTCACCCGAACCTTCTACAAACTCATTCAAGCCTTCACGCTTTTGGCGGAAGCTGGCGGTGTTTCCATAAACCGTCGCGAGGGTGAAGCCATCTTTGCTTTGCGTCACCACGACTTTGTCGCCGAGTAATTGCAGCGTGCCTTGTGTCAGTTTCACACCACCCGTAAAAGTGCTGATTTGCTTGGCATCATCGATCGTCACTTGATCGGCATCCAGCTGCACAGGCTTTTCGCGGTCAGCACGCTCGGCTAAACACGAAGATGTGTTGAGCAAGAAAATGGCTGCGAGCAGTAAATTATTTTTTGGCAGGAACATATTCACTTCTAACGCGGGAGAGTAACTTGAAGGTGCGCAGCTTGTAATCCATTTCCATACCGACTGCATGAACTGTCGTGTGGGCATCGGTGAGCATGACAGGGCGATCAGTAGTAATCAGGTTTTGATGGGGCAGCATGTGCAGGTATTCAGTTTGCAGCGTGAGTTTATCTTGTTGCGCACTGGCATCGCGCAGCATTTCTACCTGGTCGTTAAGAATAACTTCTTCCCCTTTGCCGATTATTTTACCTTGCTTGGCGGTGGCGTGCATTGCTATGCCTTCGTTGGAAAGAGTGGTCAACACAGGTCCGTCGAGGGTGGTGCTGTCATCCTCAGGGTAGTGATGTAGTTGCTTTGCGCTCATTATAAAATGCGGTTTTCCTTGTGCATCCATCTTGGTTGCGGAAAAATTTTCCATCAAGGCATCGATGCCGAGGCGTGTATCAATTTTTGCTTTTGGAAGTTCATTTTGGGTTTGCATATTCAGCCAATACGTCATTCCCAGCAAACCAACCAAGGGTAGCAACAATAACCAATAGCGGGCACGAGCAGCAACACTCATTGTAAATACGGAGCAAGTTGCGCATCCAATGTGCCTTGCGCTGACATGATGAGTTCGCATGCCTCACGCACTGCGCCATGCCCGCCACTGCGCTGAGTGACGTAATGAGAATGGGTGCGAACGAGTTTGGGAGATTCAGGCACGCTAATGGCCAATCCCACATGGCGCATAACCGTTAAATCAACAACATCGTCGCCCATATAAGCTGCCGCATCGCGTGATAACTTGAGTTTGTTGAGCAGGTCAACCATCGCATCTAGTTTGTGTTCCGCACCCTGATAAACGTGGGTGATGCCAAGATTTTTTGCGCGCGCTTCCACACAATGCGAAGTTCGTCCGGTAATGATGGCAACTTCAACGCCACTGGCGCGAAGCATTTTGATGCCATGACCATCCAGTGAATTAAAGCGCTTGAACTCTTCGCCTGAATCGGAAAAATATAAACCGCCATCGGTCATCACACCGTCCACATCAAAGGCGATCAAGCGTGTTAATTTTGCGCGACTAGTAGGCATGTTTTCTCCTAAATAACTTTTGCATGTAGCAAGTCGTGCATATTTAAAGCACCGACCAGTTTTTGTGTTTCATCTACCACGAGTATCTGGCTGATATTGAATTGCTCCATCGTCTGCACGGCTTCAGCGGCAAGGCTGTCGGGGCTTATGCAGCGGGGGTTGGCGGACATCACATCGCGCACCATCGTGGTATTGAAGTCTAATTTTTTTTGCAAAGTGCGGCGTAAATCGCCATCAGTATAAATGCCGACTACGTGCCGATTGGCATCGACAATCGCCGTCATCCCCACGCCTTTTTTGGAAATTTCTAAAATCGCTTCACCTAACGTGGCATCAACATTCACCATTGGCAAACGCTCGCCGTTACGCATGATGTCGTGCACGTGTGTGAGTAAACGCCGCCCCAAACTTCCGCCAGGATGCGAACGCGCAAAATCCTGTGCACCAAATCCTTTCGCATCTAATAATGCGACAGCGAGTGCATCGCCTAGTGCTAAAGCCGCTGTAGTGCTGGCCGTCGGGGCGAGGTTCATCGGGCAAGCTTCCTTATCGACTGCTGCATTCAAATGCACGTCGGCAACTTTTGCGAGGCTGGATGCAGAGTTTCCCGTCAAGCTAATCAGTTTTGCGCCTTGGCGTTTAATGGTTGGGACGATAGCCATTAGCTCTTGACCTTCGCCCGAATACGATATGGCGATGATGACATCTTCACTGGTAATCATGCCAAGATCGCCATGGCTGGCCTCGCCAGGATGCACGAAGTAAGCGGGTGTACCCGTACTGGACATGGTGGCGGCGATCTTGCGGGCGATATGACCCGATTTGCCCATGCCGCTAACGATGACGCGACCGTGACAACTTAAAATTAAATTCAGTGCGTGGAGAAAATGCTCATCAAGGCGTTGACTCAGTGCTTGCACAGCGGCAGCTTCGATGTTTAATACCTCGCGACCAAGTTCAAGTGCGCGGGGTGTGGCGGTGAGTGGTTTAGTCATGCGGCACATTATAGCAATTGCAACGCAAGCTTGAGTGCGGCATCATCTGCCCCATAAAAATAATCTTCACATTCTATGGAAAGCTCACTCTCACTCGTTCTGATTTTACTTGCCACTGCTGTGGTGGTGGTGGTGCTGTGTCGCGTGTTGCGCTTGCCTGCCATGTTGGGCTACTTGGCGGTGGGCATTTTGATTGGCCCGCATGCGTTGGCTTGGATACCCGAAACGCCAGAGACCGAACACCTCGCCGAATTTGGCGTAGTGTTCCTGATGTTCAGTATCGGCTTGGAATTTAGTCTCACGCGCCTAAGATCAATGAAGCGCACAGTGTTCGGTTTGGGTTCGGCGCAAGTATTGACCTCGATATTGGCTGTGATGGTAATTGCTGCGCTGCTGGGCTTGGATTGGCGTGCAGGCTTGGCATTGGGCGGTGTGTTGGCGATGTCATCCACGGCAATCGTCAGCAAAATGTTGGTGGAGCGCGCCGAATTGAATCTGCCCTACGGTCAGCAGATGATGGGTGTGTTGTTGTTCCAAGACCTCGCGGTCGTGCCGCTGCTGATTGTCATTCCCGCGCTGGCGACCAACCCATCGGATATGTATTCCACCTTGGCTTATGCCACGCTCAAAGCCATCGGCGTATTGCTGCTGCTGCTGGTATTTGGGCAACGCATCATGCGCCAGTGGTTCCACGTCGTGGCGCGACAAAAATCCTCCGAGCTATTCATGCTCAATGTGTTGTTTATCACCTTGGGTTTGGCCTATTTCACCGAGCTGGCAGGGTTGTCGCTGGCACTTGGCGCGTTTGTGGCAGGCATGTTGATCGCCGAAACCGAATACCGCTACCAGGTTGAAGAGGACATCAAGCCGTTCCGCGATGTACTGTTGGGGTTGTTCTTCGTCACTGTCGGCATGAAGCTGGATGTGTCCAGCGTGGTGAATGATTTCGGTTGGATCATATTAGTATTACTCGCGTTGATTATCTTCAAGGCAATCATCATCACATTGTTGGCGCGCGCGTTGGAAGGCGATTGGGGTGTGGGTTTGCGTAGCGCAATTGGTTTGGCGCAGGCTGGCGAATTCGGTTTCGTGCTGCTGACGCTGGCAGATGGCGCGCATCTACTCAACCCCGAAACCCTGCAAATCACCTTGGCGGCAATGCTGCTCTCCATGCTGGCCGCGCCGTTTTTGATTCAGCACGGTGAAGCGATTGCGCGCCGATTTTCAGCGGCGGAATGGACCAATCGCGCCATGCAAATGCACCAAATTGCGATTCAAGGCATGAGCAAAAAAAGCCACATCATCATTTGCGGCTATGGACGCAGCGGCAGCACGCTGGCGGGGTTTTTGGAGGCAGAGAATCTCAGCTTCATCGCGCTAGACCTCGACTCGCGCCGCGTCCGTGAAGCGTTGGCGGACAAGAAAAAAGTGGTGTACGGCGATGCCGCCAAGCGTGAAGTGTTGATGGCGGCAGGACTGATGCGTGCCAAAGCTTTGGTGATTTCGTATAAAGACAAACACTCCGCGCTGGCGATTTTGCGCCACACCAAAGAGCTGCGCCCAGATTTGCCCGTGGTGGTACGCACCAACGATAACACCCATGTTGAAGCCTTGAAAGCGGCAGGCGCGGCGGAAGTGGTAGCTGAAGTGTTGGAAGGC
>JABFRF010000012.1 GCA_013141315.1 Gallionella sp.
CTAACATACCTACGCCAAAAGTCGCTAAACTAGCCAACAGCGCAGCAATCGGGTTCTCTTGAGGAAAAAATAATGTGCTGAAGTAAGTGGCAAGTGAAGCAAATGTGAGGAAGTCGTACCACTCTAAAAAAGTGCCAAAGCACGTGGCAATCACGACTTTACGTTGGATAGTGTGAGCAGCTATTGGTGGAATTTGATCGGACATTCGAGAAATGTTGAGTTGAAGTTTCACCAATTCGGCAGCTTTAAGCTAACTGGTTTATTAAGCTGGTCGGGGCGAGAGGATTCGAACCTCCGACCACGTGCACCCCATGCACGTACGCTACCAGGCTGCGCTACGCCCCGAATCTTTGGATTATAGCAGAGCACGTAATACGATTAAAAATATTCGAGTAAAAAAGTTATGAAGCCAAGAAGTTTACGCTGTAGAATTTGAACCGCCACTCATGATATTGAAAGTTTAATTTATGATTACTTTAGAGAAACTGATAGTCGCTGCTATTTTGATGGTTTCAACATCGTTGGCTTCTGCCGAAATCTTTGACAGTTTGTATGTCTCTTTTGACGCTGGCAAAAGTCAATTTTTAAATTCTTGTCGCGGCATCCCTGATTGTAAAGACAATGATTTCAGTCATCGAACATCGTTAGGATTACTTGTGGCTGACTTTACAAACGCTGAGCTGGGTTATTACAGCTCAGGTCAAGCCATGAGAAATGAAGGAACCAATAGCTCCAACTCCATAGATAGCGTGGAATGGCAGCTTTCTGGGATTAGATACATCCCTATTGGAGATGGACGATTTTCCGTATTTGGCCGTGTCGGGCTTGTGCATTGGGAGGCTGCAGAAGCGCGCATCGCAAAAAGGATAGAGGCATCCGGCAATTCTATTTTATTAGGGGTTGGTGGAAAATATTTTATTACCAAGACAACTGCGGCACGTTTTCAACTTGAGACCCATAAGATTGGGAATGCATCCACCACATGGAATAAGGACGTCGTTTTCTTGGGTGCCGGAATCTTATATCAATTTCATTGATTGCTGAGAGTACAGCCTTAACTTAAATAAGGTGTGCCGGCGTTCATAGCGCTCTAAACGAAACCCCATTTTATGGAACATCCCTTTCGATTTGTTAGAAAATGCCAAGCTTCTGTTTCACTGCAGAATTAAAACGTGACATTTTAAAACTGATCTCGTAACAAACGCTTCGCCCGTTATGAGCACTTTAAAAACTCATCTCTGGCATACCATGAAGGGTTTGATAATCTCATCATGCAGCAACAGCACATGGATTTTTTCCATACCTTTTGGCGCGAAGATTTGTTTTCCGCTATTGCGACACTAGCCAAGCCGTTATTCGCTTTTTGAGGTTCTGCCGATTGCCACGATATACACTTCAATTTCATAATATTTACTGCCAGCGTTTGTGGTTGGACAATGTAAAATACCAGTCAAAGGAATGAAATAACAGCTGCCAAAAAAAGGAATTCAAATGAGTAAACGCAAATTTAAGTTACAGACCTCTAAAGCAAACGGTTTCACTTTGATAGAGATCATGGTGGTAGTGGTTATCATGGGGATTCTGGCGGCGTTGATTGTGCCTAAGTTGATGGGGCGCACAGATGATGCGCGCATCATCGCAGCCAAGCAGGACATCGCGACGGTGATGCAAGGACTCAAGTTATACAAGCTGGACAATCAGCGTTACCCCACTACCGAGCAAGGCTTGCAAGCTTTGATTATCAAGCCAACCACAGGTCCTGCTGCGAATGGCTGGAAGACCGGCGGTTATCTGGACAAGTTGCCGAAAGACCCGTGGGGCAACTCTTATCAATTTTTGTCGCCCGGACTAAAGGGCGAGATTGACGTGTTTTCGCTGGGCGCGGATGGTCAGCCTGGTGGCACGGAAAACGATGCCGATATTGGTTCGTGGGATTTGTAGCCTGCCCTGCTTTGGCTAGACGCACTGCATCGCGCGGCTTCACCTTACTTGAATTACTGATCGTATTAGTCATTGTGGGCATCACGCTTGGCATGGTTTCGTTCAATGCGATGCCCAATGACCAAAAGGTTTTGCAAAACGATGCGCAACGCATTGCCTTATTACTGCAATTGGCGCGTGACGAAGCGATTGTGCGCAATCATCCGATTGCCTTTGAAGCTGAGCCAGACCGCTACCGCTTCCTCATTCATGACGAAAACACTTGGCAAGTGCTCAAGCAAGATGATTTGTTACGTGAACGTGAATTAAAAAAATCACCCGTTACATTTTCCATCAGCCCATCATCGCTCGAACAAACCTTACCGATTCGCATCGTCTTCGGGCGTGAGCCGGTCGATAAACCTTTTGATTTGACCCTGTTGCTAGGCGAGGCATCGGTGGTGATTCATGCCGATGGCATTGGGCATTTCACGGTCGAATAACATGAGCCTATCCCATCCTAAAATCAGTAAAGGCTTCACGCTACTTGAAGTATTAGTCGCACTCGTCATTGTAGGCACTGCCTTGGGAGCCAGTCTGCGCGCGGTTGGTAGCTTGACGCAAAACAGCAATGACTTGCGTGCGGCTATGATGGCAACGTGGTCAGCGGAAAACCGATTGTCGCAAATTCGGCTATCGCATGAGTGGCCTGAGTTGGGGTTACGTAAATTCAATTGCCCTCAGGGCGAATTACTTTTTCTGTGCGAAGAGAATGTATTGACTACTCCCAACCCGTTTTTTAGGCGAGTGCAAGTCAGTGTTTTTGATGCGCAACAAACTGAAAGGCGCATCGTCAAATTGATTCAGGTCGTGCCGAATGTTTAATCAGCAACGCGGACTAACTTTGGTGGAATTACTGGTTGCCATTAGCGTCCTCGCCATTGTTGCCGTGTTGGGCTGGCGCGGTTTGGACGGCATCGTTAGAGCACGCATTACGCTGACTAGCGACCTTGAACAAACGCGAGGCATGCAGCTTACCTTTGCCCAATTACAAAGCGATTGTCTGCATCTAGCCAGCCCGACTATTCTGCTTAACCGTCCATCAATACTAGCTAAACCAGCACAACTCAACCTAGTGCGCACCGTGTTCGCTGATAGCCAGCCATCGCGACTGCAAGTAGTCAGTTATCAAGTGAAAGATGGAGTGCTGACACGTCGAGAATCAGGCGCTACGCGTGATTTGAATGAGTTAGATAGCCTCTGGAAAACCGCCATAAACAACACCGACTTCTCCCCAAACGTTACCTTGCAATCGGACGTAAGCACAATGACTATGCGGCTTTGGTTCGCAGGCAGCAATGGCTGGAGCGTTCCTTATACTCCCTCAACGACTACGCCACTTAGCCCTTCGATTGCTCCTGTTGCGCCAACTGGATTAGAAGTTGCATTGCAACTAAAGGGACAGCAAACCAGCTTGCTTAAAGTTTTTTTGCTGGGAGCGTTATGAAATCTAGACTCGCCCTACTCCATAAACAACAAGGCGTTGCGGTCATCACCGCATTGCTGTTAACCACACTCGCCATCACCATTGTCGCCAGTTTATTTTGGCAACAACAAGTACAAGTGCGCTCTATCGAAAACCAACGACTCCAACTGCAGAAGCAATGGATATTGCGTGGTGCACTAGACTGGGCGAGCTTGATTTTGCGTGAAGATGCCAAACATTCCAGCGACGATAACTTAGATGAACCTTGGGCCGTACCGCTTGCGGAAACGCGCCTAGATCAATATGTGGAAAATGGTCGCAGCGATAGTGAAACGAGCGATGCAACTTTATCGGGCAGCATAAGCGACGCACAAGCCCGTTTTAATCTCAAAAATTTATCCGTGAACGGCAACATCATCAAAGATGAAGTGGCAGCCTTTGAACGACTGCTGAACAACCAAAAAATAGATGCGAAACTCGCGCAAGCTAGCGCTGATCTCATGGCCGATGCACAAAAAATTCCCGTAGCACTTATGGCGAATCAAAACCCAGCTCCGCAACCAATGAATCCGACACAAGTAGAAGATTTACTCACTGTACCGGGCTTCACACCAGCGATACTTAATGTGCTAAAACCATTTGTCATTTTTCTGCCCGTAGTCACACCCGTCAACGTCAACACCGCGCCCGTTGAAGTAATCGCGGCAAAATTCAACCTTACCCTGAGCGATGCAAGCACATTGATAAAGAGCCGTAACACTGCCACATTTAAAGACAGGAGTGATTTCAATGCGCGCCTACCCGGCAAAAACCTAGCGGCATCAGAAAAAGAAGCATCGGTCTTTAGCAGTTATTTTTTGGTAAATGGAAAAGTGCACATGAGCCGCGCAGGGTTGAATATGCAAGCTTTGATTGAACGCAATGCGGGGCAAACCAAGCTGATTTCGATACGGGAATTCTAACCAACTGACCTGTTCACAACGGTGACAACAACACGCTTTCACGTAGTCGTTTTAACTGGTCCCGCAACTCAGTTGCCTTTTCAAATTCCAAATCTTTCGCAGCTTTAAACATTTCTTTTTCCAATCGTGTGACTTCTTTGGAAATATCTTTCGCGCTCATCGCCAGATATTTGGCTTGGGTCTGCGCAGCTTTCAATTGGTCACGCGCCTCGTCGGGTTGATACATGCCGTCAATAATGTCTTTGATGCGCTTTTGCACACCTTGTGGAGTAATACCATTTAACTTGTTGTGAGCAACTTGCTTGGTGCGGCGACGATCGGTTTCATCAATTGCGCGTCGCATCGAGTTAGTGATCTTGTCCCCATACAGGATGGCCTTGCCATTTAAATGGCGAGCAGCACGACCTATTGTCTGAATCAAAGAGCGCTCAGAACGGAGGAAACCTTCTTTATCTGCATCTAATATAGCCACCAGTGACACTTCGGGAATGTCCAGACCTTCACGCAGCAAGTTGATACCGATTAGAACATCAAACATGCCTAGACGCAGGTCACGAATGATTTCGACACGCTCTACCGTTTCAATATCCGAGTGTAGATAACGCACTTTGATGCCGTGTTCGGACAAGTAATCAGTGAGGTCTTCCGACATGCGTTTGGTCAGCGTGGTAACGAGTACGCGCTCGCCCGCCTTGATGCGTAAATTGATTTCAGACATCAAATCGTCCACTTGATTGATGGCAGGGCGCACTTCGATGACAGGATCAACCAGCCCCGTAGGACGCACCACTTGCTCAACCACTTGCCCTGCGTGTTCGGCTTCATAAACAGATGGCGTGGCAGAAACAAACACGCTTTGGCGCATGATCTTTTCAAATTCATCAAAGCGTAACGGTCGGTTGTCCATCGCGGAAGGCAGGCGGAATCCGTAGTTGACCAAATTTTCCTTGCGCGCTCTATCCCCTTTGTACATGCCACCGACTTGCGGAATCATCACATGACTCTCATCAAGGAACATCAGTGCATTGGGCGGCAAATAATCCAATAAAGTCGGAGGAGGAGCGCCTGCCGGGCGACCGGACAAATGGCGCGAATAGTTTTCGATACCTTTAGTGAAGCCGATCTCGTTAAGCATCTCCAGATCGTGCCGTGTGCGTTGCTCAATGCGTTGCGCTTCGACCAGTTTATTTTCGCGTTGATAGAAAGCGATGCGCTCTGCAAGTTCTACTTTGATGGTCTCAATAGCACTCAACACTGTACTGCGTGGTGTGACATAGTGGCTGGACGGATAAACCGTATAACGCGCTACCTTTTGCAAGATATGACCGGTAAGGGGATCAAACAGCGAAAGTGTTTCCACTTCGTCATCAAATAGGGAAATGCGCAATGCCAGCTCGTTGCTTTCTGCCGGAAACACGTCAATCACATCACCGCGCACTCGAAATTTGCCGCGTGAAAAATCGGTGTCATTACGCTCGTATTGCATATCAATAAGGCGTTTGATCACATCGCGCTGGTGCATTTTTTCGTTGTGGCGCAGATGCAAAATCATACCGTGATAATCAACTGGATCACCGATACCATAAATTGCCGAAACGGTTGCCACGATGATGCAGTCCTCGCGTTCCAGCATCGCTTTGGTCGCTGAAAGGCGCATTTGTTCGATTTGCTCATTGATGCTGGAATCTTTTTCGATAAACATATCGCGTGAGGGTACATAGGCCTCGGGCTGATAGTAGTCGTAATAGGAAACAAAATACTCGACGGCATTCTCCGGGAAGAACTCCCTCATTTCAGAATACAGTTGTGCTGCCAATGTCTTGTTGGGGGCCATCACCATCGCTGGGCGACCCATCTGGGCAATGACATTCGCCATCGTAAAAGTCTTGCCTGAACCCGTTACACCAAGCAGTGTCTGGAATAACAAGCCATCATTGATGCCTTCAACCAACTGCGCAATCGCGGTAGGTTGATCACCTGCTGGCTCAAATGGCTGATGCAGAAGGTAAGGGCTATTGGGGAAGGTTTTAATCAAGAGTATAATTCGCGCAAAAATTAGCCGAGAATTTTAACACGCAAGCTTCACCTAACCGACCTTAAGGAAATAATCTTGGAACTTTCCAAACGCGTACAAGCCATCAAACCCTCCCCCACCCTTGCCGTGACTGCGCGTGCGGCAAAATTGAAAGCTGAAGGTAAGGACATTATAGGGCTAGGTACGGGCGAGCCGGATTTCGATACGCCGCAACACATCAAAGATGCCGCGATTGCGGCGATCAACAAGGGCTTCACCAAATACACAGCCGTGGGCGGCACACCATCATTGAAGCAAGCTGTAATTGCTAAATTCAAACGCGACAACGGTTTGGATTACACGGCAAAGCAGATTTTAGTTTCGTGTGGCGGCAAACAAAGTTTTTTTAATCTCGCGTTGGCGGTCATCAATCCGGGAGATGAAGTCATCATCACAGCGCCCTATTGGGTGTCATACCCTGACATCGTCATCATCGCCGAAGGCAAACCGGTGATCGTAGAAGCAGACATTCAGCAAGGCTTTAAGCTGATACCCGCACAACTTACTGCGGCGATCACAGCAAAAACCAAAATGGTGGTCATCAATAGTCCGAGTAACCCATCCGGCGCAGTCTATACGCTGGAAGACTTGAAGGCATTGGGCGAGGTGCTACGCAAGCATCCGAACATCCTCATCGCAACCGATGATATGTACGAACACATCGCGCTGGTCGATGGAAAATTTGTCAATATTCTGGATGCATGCCCTGATTTGTATGCCCGCACCATGGTGTTGAACGGCGTGTCAAAAGCTTATGCGATGACGGGTTGGCGTATCGGTTATGCGGCGGGACCCGAACACATCATCACTGCAATGGAAAACGTGCAATCTCAAAGCACCTCGAACCCTACTTCCATTTCCCAAGTTGCAGCAGAAGCCGCGTTGAACGGCGACCAAAACTGCTTGGCACCAATGATCAAAGCGTTCCGCGAACGTCATGTGTTTGTGGTGAATGAGCTGAACAAAATAGCCGGAGTCAAGTGCATCATGGCGGGCGGGGCGTTCTATGCCTTCCCCGACGCGCGCGAAGCGATTGCAAGATTGCACCAGCAGGGCAAGATCAAGGAGACCACCGATCTAGCTTTGTCGGAATACCTGTTGCTGGAAGCAGGTGTGGCGGTCGTGCCCGGTTCGGCATTCGGCAGCGAGGGTTATTTCCGTATTTCCTTTGCCACTTCGATGGACAACCTCAAGTCAGCAGTTGAGCGCATGGCGAAAGCGTTGGCCTGAGATTGCGTCGTAGGCCAACCTTTAGGTTATGCCGTAGCCAAAACCCCCACAGTACACTAGCGCGTACAGCCAAAGCACTCTCCTGAGTTTCCGGTGAAAGCAGGAGTTGCAGCAAGTTGTTTCGGTGCTTGGATGTGGAATTTAGCGGGACATCCACAGCGTTGGATTATTCTGACTACCGCCAATCTGCAGAGGCACTAGGCCCATACTATCCGTGCGCATGGACAAGTCGACACTCAAGCGCCCGGATAATTGTTGCTTGTTATTATCAAGCAGACCCTTGGCTGTCATGACACCTGCTTTTAATTTCAGTTGACGAAAAGCATAGGCTTCATTTGCGTACGTAAAGTCACTCCAAAGTTCATCAAAGTGAGTACGTCCCCCAGGCAGATTTTCAGTTCTGCGTCTTGATGCAGTTTCAACTATATCAACACCATTGATCACACCTTGATTCATTACTAATGAGCCATCTATCGTTGCCGAGTCTGCAAGTTTGGAAAGGTTTGCAGCGCGCATTTGGAAGCGAGCCGTACCCTCAACGTCTCCCGAGATCGTACTGGTTATACCTTGCGCTGCAATTGCTTTGGCCGACAACATGCCTTCCAAACTCCATCCGGAATGCCAATCCAAACGCGCACTTCCATGCACAATACCTGACAAAATATGGCTATCTAGCTCAGTAATGACTAGTTCACTCGCAGTTAATTCACCCTTTGCATTCAAGTCATCAAAAATCCAATTGGGGAGCAAAGGCAACGCGCTATCGTGTAAAGAGATCAACACCTTGGTCTTATTGCCAGAATAGGCATCCATATCTAACGATAACTTATGTTCATTGGCAAATAGTTTTGCAGTGCTGAATTCACCCGATTCATTGAAATTGATTTCGCCTCCAACAGCGGAAAACTGAATGCCATTCGCCTCTATCTTGGTTTCATTCAACAAAATTTTAGAAATGGGATACTCATTATCGGCAGCCGTAAGCTGCATCCAAGTGGAGATTTCCTGCAATGCTGCGCCATCAATTTGCGCATTTTCAAGTTCCAGACTGGGTATTGCTTTTTTGTCTTTGAACAAAGTTAGTGCGGAAAAATTTGCTCGGGCACGGTGTACCTTAATTTGATTTGTCTCACCAATTGATACGTCAATTAAATCAATACGAGGCGTAGGCAAAATACGACCCGCCAAACGACCGATATGCACTGGCTGCTGAAGCTTAGCAGTCAATTGTTTTTCAATTTTCGGAATAAAGCCCCGCATTGGAAAAACGTATGGTGCGACGAATAAAGTCACCAACAACACCAAAAGTAATCCAGCAACCATCTTTCCCCAAGGAACAGGCTCGCGTTTCACCCGTGCGGATGAGGAATATTTTGTCGCTGGCAGGCTGTCCTCTTGCGATTGAACAATGCGCAGTGTATTGGATTTTGCGGATGCTATCGCCTCCTGTTCAGCATCAGCCCAAAGCTTTGCCTGCTCACTTTCAAGAGTTTTTATTTCTTCCTCAGTGTGTTTTGCAGTCTCTACAATAGGCGCAGCGATCTTGTCAATTTTAATGGCTATTGGCTGGGCAGGTTGCGTGCTGGGCTTTCGCTTTGCTGGTGACATTGTTTTGATAATTTCATCAGCCACATTGAAATTGAACGGCTCCAGCTTGACAGAATCACTTGAGTTACTTTCATTTGGCAGAACATTTTCGAAAGCGGTAGTGACGACATCCACTAATTTATAAACATGATGTTCGCGACCATGCTTATCTTTCTGAGAGCCTTGATAGTGGAAGATGTCTGCGTATGTGTCACTCAATCGTGAAATAAAATCGAAATAGGCGCGTGATACAAAAATTTGATCTGCCCCGGCAAAATTCATCACGCGCTGCGCATCATTGATCGCATCACCCACCATATTGCTCTGACCGTTCATGTCTTTGACGATATTGACAGGACCCATGTGCACGCCTATCCTAACCTTCAGTTCCGGGTAATCATTGTGGTGATTTGCAATCAATGCCTTTCTAAATTGCCTAGCCACTTGCAATGCATCTTCCGGATGATGTAAAAACCCTATCGCCGCTCCATCACCCGTATCAAGAATCACACGTTCACCCTCTCCTTGCTCTGCCAGGCAATCCGAGACCAGTTGATTGAATTGCCCTTTGACTTCAATTTGTTTATTGACCGATAGCTTGGTATATCCAACCATATCAAAAAACAATACAGTTGCACTAGTTGAACGATCAATAGGGTAAGTACCCGTTTTAGATTTGGCTGCCTCACTCAGAATACTACTCGCATTGGCTTCCGGCTTCGACTGCAACAGGTGAGTTGCAATCTGTTCTTGCTGATTTTTTTGTTTTAGCTCCTCATTTTTTGCCGATTGAAGTAACTTCTGACGTACTTCTGCAGCCAACTCGTCTTTTTGCTTTTGCAGCTTCTCGGCGGCAAGTCGCTCCATTTTTTCCGCCAGCTCAAGCTCCTTGCGTGCAGCCACCTCTTCATCGATACGAGCTTGTGCCTCTGCGCGCATCTCTTCCTCGATGCGTGCCTTGGCTTCTGCGATCGCTTTGGCCTCGGCATCGGCTTTAAGCTTTGCCTCAGCGATGGCTTTCAACTCTGCTTCAGCACGAAGCTTTGCTGCTTCAAGAGCCTTAGCTTCAGCCTCCTGTTTTGCCTGGGCTTCAGCCAAGGCTCGAGCTTCATCTTGCATGCGCTTTTTTGCTTCAGCTTCAACACGTGCCTTTGCTTCCGCTATGGCTTTCTTCTCCAGCTCAACTCTGGCTTTTTCTGCTTCGACTCTGGCTTTTTCTTCTGCTATTGCTTTGGCTTCTGCTTCAAGGCGAGCTTTATTCTCTGCCAACAATCTCGCTTCTTCTAATATCTTTCTTTGGGTTTCCGCCTCGACCCTTGCTCTTGCTTCAGCACGAATCTCGGCCTCGATACGCGCCTTTTCTTCAGCGATAGCCTTCGCTTCTTTACGTGCTTTTTCCTTTGCTTCGGCTTCAGCACGAGCCTTGGCTTCAGCCTCTTGCTTAGCCTTCGCCTCAGCCAGTAATCGCGCTTCCTCCAACGCACGTTTTTTTGCTTCGGCAGCCTCCTGCTCAAATGCTGCAAGGCGGCGCTCTTCTTCTGCCCGTGCTTTGGCTGCAGCAGCAGCTTCTACTTCGGCACGTATCTTGGCTTCAGCCTGAGCTTTGGCTTCGTTGCGCGCCCGCTCTTCAGCTAACTCACGGGCTTCATCTATCGCCCTAGCCTCATCCTGGATGCGTTTCCTGGCTTCAGCCTCTTCGCGTGCATTAGCTTCCGCACGCATCTCCGCCTCAACACGCGCTTTTATTTCCTCACCAAATTCCGCTTCTACCCGGGCTTTTATTTCGGCACGAAATTTTGCTTCATCACTAGCCTGCTTCTGCGCCAACAACTCGCGACTTGCAGGCTCATTTTCACTTGACTGCGCAATTTGATTACTAAACGTGGAGGCAAAGTCCAACTCATTGAAATCATCATCCACAGGCTTGAGTGTCGGGATAGATATTTTGGTGGGCATGGTCATTTTAAGTGCAGTAGCAGCCCTAATCGGCGTGATGGTCGCAGTAGATTGCTGTGAGGTGTCTTTAACTTTTATTTCAATATAGCCGTCTTTCAAAAGCTCTTTGAATATATTGCCTAGGCTGGCGCGCAAACTGGGTGCGACACGCTTGCTGATTTCTCGTATGGTTGAAATGCCATCGACCATTAACAATGTGCGCTTGATATCAACAGAAAGCTGCGCAGTTTTATTGCGCATCTCATCTTCACCCTTGCTGGTCCTAACAAAAATTGTTTTGTCCATAGTCCATTCTAACTGATAGCGCGGAGATTTTCGCCCAAGAAATATTCTTTGAACCTATACTTGAATCATCTTTAAAAGAATTCTATACT
>JABFRF010000008.1 GCA_013141315.1 Gallionella sp.
CTCTGATATTCTTTCATTGTAAATTTCCTTCTCTTAGTCGAGATGGAAGATTTACAGCGACCGACGTATAGGTCAAACCTTGATGAGTCCCCCGGCATAGCCGGGGGTTTACCTTATTAAATTATGGCACTATTTTACTGGACACTACAGCGTAGCTAGTCAGAAAAAATTGCTAGGATAGTGCTGGGTTGTTCGGCTAATCGTATACAAAAAAACAAGGCTATGGATCAAGGCAATGCAAAGATGAGTAATGACAAAACGGTGGTGTGGCTAGGCGCGGCGGTATTTATCGGGTCGTTCTTGCGCATTTGGCAAGGGCTGGATTTTACCGACATGGGTTATTGGCTCACGGGTTACCAGCAGCTTTATACTTTTCCTCAGGGCATCGGTGGCGGAATAGTCAATTGGTTAACTTACTTTATTGGATATAGTTTCGGTGCGTTACTGGGAGGAACGGTACTCTCTTATAGGCTGGGATATGCGCTGGTTGTCACGCTTAGCGCAGTACTAAGCTATTTGTTGTTGAGTAAGGAATTGGGCCGTAGCCGGGTATTGGCCGCCGTGATTTTACTAACGGCACTGTATGCGGGTAAAGCAATCGGCAACTGGGTGGGTTACAACAATTTAACCGCATTGTTTTATTTGGTGGGTGCATCGTTGCTTTATCACGGGCTGGTTAATCAGAAGTTGATCTGGATCGTGGTAGTAGGCGCAGTATTGGGGGCTAACGTGTTTGTGCGGCTGCCTAATGTATTGGGCTTGTTGCTGGTGTCGGCGATTTGCTTATATGCCTTTGCCGAGCAGTGGAGCTGGCGTAAGAATTTGCTTTGGTCTGCATGGTTTGGCGCAGGATTTTTAGTGGGCTTGGCTATCATTTGGCTATTGATTGTCATGTCTGGTCACGATGCTTTATATCTCAAGGGCATTGATTGGATAACTGATATGGCCGCTGATGACGGCTCCAGCCATTCCGGGGGCGGGTTGATCAAGCTGTTCTTATTCGATCAAGCCCTGGCATGCGCTTATGCTTTACTCACCATCATTGTCGGCTTGCTGGTCGCCAACTGGATTGTCGGGCGACACGTACTCATCGTTTCGGGCGTGATGGTGTTGCTGACTGGCCTGTTATTCGGCCTCATCAATCACATGAGTAATGGCTATTCAGATAGTGGCAAATGGGCAGTAACAGGCCTTTGTTATATTTTGTTAATGATTATTGTCGTGCGCGAATTTCGTAACAATATATCGTTGTCTTTGATGGCGTTTATTGCCGGATTGATTCTCTTCATTGCACCACTGGGCTCAAATAATGGAATAGCCAACGCAAAGTATGGACTGTGGCTGGCGCTTCCGCTGTGCTTGATGTGGTTGTGGCAAGGCGCGAATCTGCGGCTGGGGAAATTCACCTTAAAGTTGGGCGCAACACGTCTTTTTGCAGGAGTCATCATGCTGGCGTTGTCATGCCAAACACTGATAGCAACTTGGCGCTATACCTACAACGACAGTCAAGATCGCACTTCAATGCAATATGGCATCGCGCATCCGTTGCTGATTGGTACCTACACCACCAAGGAGCGCGCTAAGGTGGTTGGAGAGCTATTGGTGGTGATGAAGCAATTGGTCAAGCCGAGTGACGAGCTATTAGCCTACAACCAAATTTCAATGTTGCACTTCCTAACTGAAACGCACCCCTATCTTGATAACTCCTGGTTGGAGTTTTATAGCCCCAAAAAATTAGATGCACTGCTGCGTGAGAAAGAAATGCGCCCTATTAAATTGCCTATTATCGTGCGCGCAAAAGGCAATACTTCGTCGGCCAGTTGGCCGGTGAACATACAATATTTGAATAGGAGAGAAGCACGCCGGCAAGTGTTCGAGCAATTTGAGCGCAAGCATGGATACGTTTTAATTTGGGCTAATGAATTTTTTGAAGTATTGCAGCCAAGCTAATTAGATAGTCATGTTTATCAAAACCTGCAGTAACTTATCCGCATGATGCGCCACGAATTCCCCCGATTTCTGCTGGTTGGCGCAAGCAACACGGTGTTCAGCTTCTTGCTGTATTACTGGTTGCTTGATTATCTGGGCTACCTACCCGCCTATGCGGTTGCCTATTGTGCCGGCATCGTATTCTCCTATTTTTTGAACGTGAGATTTGTATTCAAACAACCAGTCAGTTTTATCGGATTTTTAAAATTTCCCCTCGTTTATATTATCCAATACGCATTGGGAGCCGCCGCTCTTTGGTTGCTGGTTGGGTTGATGGGCATGTCACCTGTCATCGCCATGGTCGGCGTAATCGTCATTACATTGCCCGTCACCTTTTTGGCCAGTCGATACCTGTTGACTAAATAGAGCTATCTCTCAAGGCTTGACCGGGGCAAAAAATTATCGTTCAATGACTGAACGTTAATTGGAATCAAGTCTATGTTGACTGACGAGTACCGCTACAAAGTGTTAAAGCATTTGGAAGCTAACCCTGAGATTAGTCAACGAGAGCTAGCGGGCTTATTGGGGGTAAGCTTGGGTCGTGTGAACTTTTGTATTCAGGCACTGGTAGAAAAGGGTTTGGTTAAGGCCAACAATTTTCGCAACAGCAGCAACAAGAAAGGGTATGCCTACTTATTGACTCCAAAAGGCATTGAAGAAAAGGCGCGAATCACCGTGCAATTCCTCAAGATAAAAGTTGCAGAACATGAGGCATTAAAAAGAGAGATCAAGGCACTACGCGAAGAGGCGAGCCAAATGTTGGAATTGTCGAGCCGCGCTACCCCGGTAAAAAGTGGAAAAAAATAAAGTGATGTCCAATCCGCATGCGCTTCAACCCACCTCGCCAGCCGCGTTGATACGCAGCGTGTGGCGCAATCGACATTTAATTGCGCAAATGACCCGGCGTGAAGTGGTGGGTCGCTATCGCGGTTCCATCCTGGGGTTGGCCTGGTCATTCTTCAACCCCATTCTCATGCTGGTGGTTTACACCTTTGTGTTCAGCGTGGTGTTCAAAGCAAAATGGGGCGCGGCTGGCGACCAAAGTCAGACCAACTTCGCTATCGTATTATTCGTTGGCATGATCGTGCACGGCTTGTTCGCCGAAATGGTAAACCGTGCGCCCGGCTTGATCTTGGCCAATGTCAATTACGTCAAAAAAGTTGTATTCCCGTTAGAGATATTACCCATCATCGGCTTGGGTGCTGCACTGTTTCACACCCTCATCAGCCTCAGTGTGCTGTTCGTTGCCATCCTGCTCATCAATGGAATCCTAGATTGGACGGTGATATTTTTTCCGTTAGTGATCCTGCCATTGTTGATCGCCACATTGGGAGTCGCGTGGTTCCTGGCTTCTATAGGCGTATTTGTTCGAGATCTGGGGCAAATAACGGGCATGTTCACCACCGTATTGATGTTCATTTCACCGGTGTTTTACCCCATCTCGGCGTTACCGGAAAAATTTCAATTCTGGTTGATGCTTAACCCGCTCACCTTCATGATCGAGCAAAGCCGCGCTGTCATGGTCTATGGCAAATTGCCCGATTGGAATGGATTGATGCTTTACACGATAGCCAGTATGGCAATGGCATGGGCAGGATACTGGTGGTTTCAAAAGACCCGCAAAGGATTTGCCGATGTCCTCTAATCAAAACAGCAATGCCACTGACTCTCTGAGAGAGGGGCTGGGGGAGCAGGTAAACGCGGGCGACATCGCCATCCGCGTTAGCAACCTCAGCAAGTGCTACCAGATATACAGCACCCCGCGTGAGCGGCTCAAACAATTTATCTTCCCGCGTATGCAACGGCTGGCAGGGCAAACTCCCAAACAATACTTCCGCGAATTTTGGGCGCTCAAAGATGTTTCGTTTGAGATCAAAAAAGGTGAAAGCGTCGGTATCATCGGGCGCAACGGAAGCGGCAAATCCACCTTGCTGCAAATCATCTGTGGCACGCTTACACCCACCAGTGGCAGCGTGGAAAGTAATGGTCGCGTTGCTGCCCTGCTGGAATTAGGGTCGGGCTTCAACCCCGAATTCACTGGCCGTGAAAACGTCTATATGAACGCAGCCATACTGGGTTTAAGCAAGGAAGAAGTGGACGAACGCTTTGCCGACATCGCCGCCTTTGCCGACATCGGCGAATTTATCGAGCGGCCAGTCAAGTCATATTCCAGTGGAATGTATGTAAGGTTGGCCTTCGCAGTTGCCATCAATGTCGATGCGGAAATTTTAATTGTTGATGAAGCACTCTCAGTGGGAGATGAGTTATTCCAGCGGAAATGTTTTTCACGCATTGAGGGGCTTCGCAATAAGGGAGCGACAATTTTATTCGTATCCCATTCGGGCAGTCATATTACGCAACTATGTAATTGTGCAATTCTGTTAGATGAGGGCGAAAAACTTGTTTCTGGAGATTCAAAGAGAGTTGTTGATCTGTACCAAAAGCTACTTTATTCATCAAAAGATACCCACGCAGAGACTCGACAGCTAATAATAGACTCGCCTAAGACCATTGAAAATCAAGTTGATTATGCAGGCCATGCAGTCCCATTGGAGCCTTTTAGTTTGTTAAGTGCTCATGAAAGTTTTAATCCTGCCCTTAAGCCATACAGTACAACGGAGTATGAGTCAGACTTGGCATCTATTGAGTGTCCGGAAATACGTACACTCAATGGCGAAAGGGTAAATCATCTGATTACTGGGCGTACTTACAAATTTATTTATTCAGTTCGCTTCTTTCAAGAGGTTACTCAAGTTAGATTTGGGATGCTCATTAAAACAATTTCTGGTGTCGAAATTGGAGGCGCAATCTCTGCTAGGAGTGTGGCCGACAGTATTGAAAAGCTAACTGAAGGGAGTAGGGTGCAAGTTGAGTTTGAGTTTTGCTGTTCGCTTAATCAGGCGGTGTATTTTATAAATGCAGGTGTTATTGGTATCAATAATGGCATGGAAAGCTACCTACATAGGCTTGTTGATGCGGATGTTTTTAGAGTGCTTGCTGAGAATGAGGGGTACTCATTGGGGATTGTAAATTTTGATCCGCAAGCTAAAGTTTCCTACGAGTGCAGGAGCTAATTCTGGAATTGTTTCTTGTTAAGAATGCGCTAGTTATTCTACTCTACTGAAAGTAGAGCTAGTTTCTACCCCTGTTGCTCAGCAGATGCTCGCGCAAGTGGTGGTTGGAGGTGGCTTAATTCTTGATAGGTATGGTTTGTAGCAGAGTAATCTTAAACCAAACCCCGCTTGGCCTCCCTTGTTCAGGTAGGGAGCCTACGCTGCACCAGTTAAATTGAAGTGAATCAGTACGTCTTTAAAATATGTTGTATTGAAAGGTGATCAATGGAAGATTGTTTACTTGTGTCTTGCCCTGGAGAAGGCGGGCTACTCTATTTGGAAGGAGATATTCAAATACCAATTCACAATAAGCCCATTACAGGCTTATGTATTGGTAATGATAGGTTGCTTTGGGGTGCGCAAGATAATGATGGGCGCTACTTAACGGTAATTGCGCAGGGGCGAGCTAGGCAAATTGAACTGTCTCTAAATCGTTTAGATATTCATGATTTATTCCTAAACAAGGATAAGCTGTATTTGGCGGCAACAGAAAACAATGAGGTCATTTGTTTAGATGATAACTTTGTCAGAGTTGATAGCTGGAAGTTGCCGGGTGAATTCGATTCTGCACACCTTAATAGCATTAACTTTTACCAAGGTACCTTAATTGCATCAATATTTGGACGCTTCACAAAGCATCGGCAATATAAAGAAGGAACTCAAAATCTAGGTGAAATAATTAATGTTGTAACCGGTGAAACGATAATAGGTGGTCTATCCCAGCCACATTCGCTAACCGTCGATAATGGATTGTTGTATTGTTGTAGTTCGGAAGATAACACTTTGCATATATATGAAGGGCGGCAGATTGTTCAAAAAATAAAATTGCCCGGTTATGCGAGGGGGATTGCAGTTGCAGAGAAATTCATTTATGTAGGTATCAGTTTGTCGAGGAACGCTGTTAAGCATTCAGAAGAGCTGAATAGTGGCGCGATAGTAATTGTCGATAAAGCTACAATGCAGCAGCAGAAAATTATAATGCTTCCATTTAGAGAGGTTTATGACATTAGGGTTGTGCGTCGATATACAGACTTGTTAACTTTGGTCGGAATGTATAGCGGGCAGGTAAATGACTTAACTCAAAAGGCTAATGACTTAACTCAAAAGGCTAATGATTTAACGCAAAAGGCTAATGATTTAACGCAAAAGACTAATGTCCTATCTCAAACGGTCAATAATTTAACTCAAAGCACTTCGTGGCGTGTGACGAAGCCACTTAGATTCTTTGGTAATCTTGCAAAACGACACAAGGAAGATTGACGATGGAAAAGAAGCACACTTATGAATATGAGGTTGATACCACGACAGAGACCGGCCCCGCTAATGTAGTGCGGTTGGTTGGACAGGGTAAGCGGGTACTGGAGATTGGTTGCGGGCCAGGTTCAATCACCAAAGTTATGGCGCAGCAGGGCGGCTGCCAAGTAACAGGTTTAGAGTTAGACCCTGAGGCGATAAAAAAAGTAACGCCGTACTGTGTCAAGGTGATGCAAGCCGATCTCAACTCCAGCACTTGGCCAAATTTGCTCGATGGGGATGAGAGATTTGATGTGGTGGTGGCCGCCGATGTGCTTGAGCATCTTTACGATCCGTGGAAGTCTCTGCAGCGCATGGTGCCTTTGATCAATGCAAATGGCTATTTGGTGATTTCATTACCGCATGTTGGACATGCTGCGGTTATGGCTTGTCTGATCAATGGTGACTTTGAGTATCGAGACTGGGGTTTGCTTGACCGCACACATATTCGTTTCTTTTGCCTTAAAAATATAGAAGCATTGTTTGCTCAAGCTAACCTCAAGATCATCGAAGCTAGGTATATCACTAAACCGCCGGAAGCAACTGAGTTCGAGGCAAGTTGGGCTAAGCTTTCTGTATCTATGAAAAATGCGTTGATGACCAGCAAGTATGCAGAGGTGTATCAGGTGGTTGTTAAGGCGGTACCCATTGACTATGCAGGGGCTGCGATACCGCTGATTCCACCTAATCATAATTATCAACGAGTGCTTTTCGCCGGAGCAGAATGGAAAAAGTATTTGGGTAGTTATATGAGCGGGAATTTCAAAAAGCTTATTCGTGAAGGTTTTAAACTGTTAGGCATCAAACTTTAATCACGCACTTGGCAATAAATATGCAAAGTCTTAATGAAACTCTAATTTCAAATAATCAACCCAACATCAGGTTGATTGCTTTTTACCTCACGCAATTTCATCCTACGCCTGAGAATGATCTTTGGTGGGGCAAAGGATTCACAGAATGGACTAATGTTACCAAGGCCGAGCCTTTGTTTGAAGGTCATCGCCAGCCGCATCTGCCTAGCGATTTTGGTTTTTATGATTTGCGAGTGCGCGAAACAAGGCGTGACCAAATTGATATGGCTAAACAGTTTGGTGTCGACGGATTTTGTTACCACTATTACTGGTTTTCCGGCAAACGAATATTGAATTTGCCGTTGGATGACATGCTGGCCGATTCTGAAAGTGACATGCCGTTTTGCTTGTGCTGGGCGAATGAAAATTGGACGCGCCGCTGGGATGCGGCTGAACACGAAGTGCTTATTGCACAGAAATATCAACCGGATGATGATCTCAACTTTATTAAGTCACTGGTGCCATTCTTAGAAGATAAGCGCTATATCCGTTTGGATGGCAAGCCCTACCTAATCGTTTATCGACCGCAGCATCTTCCTGATGCACGTAAAACAGTCGAGATATGGCGGGACTATTGCCGCTCAATTGGTATCGGGGAGATTCATGTTTGTGCAGCATTGACTCATGGCAATGAGGATTATGCCCAGTTTGGTTTTGACAGCGGTGTCGAATTTCCTCCTCATAATCTTCGTTCTCCCAACATCAATAATCAAGTGAAATTCGAGAAAAAGTTTCACGGAAACGTGATGCAATATGCGGATATTGCATCGTATTATCTCGGCAAATCTTATGCTGCTAAACATGTGTTTAAAACGGTTTTCCCCTCATGGGATAACACGGCACGCACTAAAGAGCGCGCTCTCGTTATGCTCAATGGTGAGCCAGACAATTATGAATACTGGTTAGCTTCGACAATTGACTTAGTCAGGCAATCGGGCAGGCGCGATGAGTTGATATTTATCAATGCCTGGAACGAATGGGCTGAGGGCTGTCATCTTGAACCGGACCGATGGTTTGGTCACGGTTTTTTACAGGCGACGTTGGATGCAAAAAATGGCTTGCGACGCTTCGCCACCTTCCCGATGATTGGCCTACCTCATGATGATGAAGTGTCACACCGAACATTTTGGAAAGATATTGGCAGCGTTGTTTATTTTCATGCGCGCTTGAAATTTAGCAATCTAAGACTTGCTGTCAATCGCCGACCTTGGTTACGTGCATTGCTGCTTCCCTTTATTTTGGCGGTACGTCCTTTCAGGAAGTGAACACCTTTCAATTTTTATTTCAATCTATTTAGTACTTTTGCAGTCATTTTTACAAATGCCCGAAAAATACGGTCTCCCATTCAGACACAGCCATCAACTTTATGCATTTTGTTGGACAGTCATTATTGCCAACAATGTTGAAAAGTTGATTCTGGTTCGCCCCAAATTTTATTGGGGAAATTAAAAATGAAATTTACTGTTTTTGGCGGTGGTGGTTTTATCGGCTCGACGATTGCGGATCGTCTGCTGAAGGATGGGCATGAACTCAGGATTTTTGAGCGGCCACGCGTCGAGCCTTACCGGAAGTTTTTGGACAGTGAGCGGGTGGAATGGGTTGCCGGGGATTTGCAAAGTACCCACGATGTTGGCGAAGTAATAGCAGGCGCTGATGTAGTGTTGCACTTGGTTTCGACCACGTTGCCGAAAAACTCCAACGATGATCCTATCTACGATGTACAGAGTAACTTGGTGGCGACCCTGCAAATGCTCAATGCTATGGTCGTTAAAAAGATTCCCAAAATCATTTTCATTTCTTCCGGTGGGACGGTGTACGGCATCCCGAAGTATTTGCCGATTGATGAACAGCATCCGACTGATCCTATGGTTTCATATGGCATTATTAAACTCACCATAGAAAAATACCTGCATCTATTTGAACAGCTGCACGGTATCAAGACGATTACACTGCGAGTTACCAATCCTTATGGCGAACGCCAGCGCATAGAAACGGCACAGGGTGCTATCGGTGTCTTTCTTAACCATGCGCTGAAGGGTGTGCCTATTGATATTTGGGGCGATGGCAGCGTGACGCGGGATTACATTCATGTGAGTGATGTGGCGGAAGCTTTTGTTCGGGCAGTGGAATATTCCGGGGTCACAAGTGTGTTTAATATTAGCTCTGGATCGGGTACCAGTTTGAACGAATTGATAAGCATGCTTGAGCAGGTACTCGGTCAATCCATCGAACGCCGCTACTTGCCAGGACGGCCATTTGATGTGCCAGTGAGTGTGCTGAGCAATGAATTGGCGCGAAAAGAGTTGCGATGGTCACCGTCCATATCCATGCCTGAGGGCATCGCCCGTACGGCGGAGTGGATGAGGCGAGAGCTGACTAAGGAAACTCTGAACAAGTCTGGTTTTGTCGTTCCCGCGAAAACGGGAATGACGACTTAATCAGGGCTTCCCTATTCAACTATGCGGATCAAAGGATAGCCAGCCCTTTGTTTGTGGCGTACCCGCCGATTTCTACTTTGATCTAAGCAGTATTTTTGCAGTCAACTTTTCAAATGCCCGAAAAAATATCGCGCCCCATTTCTGCTCAAGCAACAACCCTGCGCATTTTGCTGGTCAGTCGTTTCTGTCCTTCGAAGGCACATGCGGGCGGACTCAGGATGTTGGATATTTATGCGCTCATCAAGCAAAGGCTGCCTGCTGTTCAGCTTGATCTGTACACGCATCACCGTCCCGATATTGATTGGACGATAGCTGAGGCGTATCAGATTTTTGATAACGTATATCTCTCGCCAACTGAGGAGTTGAGTCCATCAGGGCTAGCGACGCTACGCAGCGAGGCCAACCAATATGATGTGATCGATGTGCAGTATCACCAGCGTGGACTGCATTTGGGCGGATTTCGGCAGTTGGGCAAAAAATTGATTTTCACCCCGATGGAGTCCAGGGCACTGGCATTCTGGACTAGCTTGCGCGCACTGTTCGGGATGAGAGGAAAGTTCAATCTCAAGAATATTCCCGCAGATCTGTATTACACCTATCAAGAAATCAGTTACTGCTTCAAGGCGGATGAGGTGGTGTGCGTGTCCAATACGGACTCGGAGTTTTTGCGTGCCGTCACGCGTTCAAAGCAAGTGAGGGTGTTGGAAACCGGGCTTTCAACGTTTGAGTTTTCTGCGGCATTGTCCCAGCGGGAATTCGATGTTGCGCCGGAAAAAAAAGCCATGCATATCGTTTATGTTGCGGCCTTCGGTTCCGAGACCAATGTGGCGGCACTTCGCTGGTATCTGGATAACGTGCATCCGATTGTAAAAAGCGCAGTCCCCGATTACGTCCTTGATGTGGTTGGGCGTGGCGACTTATCTTCCTTTAGCCGATACCAGGATGCATCCGTCAATTTTGTGGGGGAGGTAGCAGAGCTTGCACCTTGCATAGCGCGTGCACGAGTCGGTATTGCGCCCGCATTAGGTGGCTCGGGATTTCGGGGTAAGGTGAATCAATATGCCATACTCGGCGTACCCGGTGTGGTGTCGCCTATTGCATTGCATGGCCTTGTCTACGAAGACGGCATCAATATCTTTGCCGCAGAATCGCCGCAATTATTTGCCCAGCGATGTATTCAATTGTTGACTGATGCTGCGCTCAACGCGCGTATGGGTACGGCAGCAAGAAAGCTGTGTTTGGGTCGATATACTTGGGCTTCCAAGTGGAAGACGATTTGTGAAATTTATAATTTGCAGGGTGTGGAGTAAATGAGTGCTTTGCCAAAAGTCACTGCACTGGTGCCTTCATACAATCACGGGCGTTTTATAAAACAACGCATCGAGTCTATCTTGCAGCAGACTTATCAAAACGTTGAACTGATCGTAATAGATGATTGCTCTAAGGATGAGTCAGACGCAGTGATTACGTCGTTGCAGGCGCAACATGGGTTTAACTACATCCGCAATGAGCAGAATTCCGGTACACCGTTCGCTGCGTGGGAAAGCGTGTTGGCACTGGCCACAGGCGACTATATTTGGGTGTGTGAAAGTGATGATTTTGCCGAACCGGAATTTCTGCAAACGGCAGTGAGTGCGCTTGAAAATGATAGAAGTACGGTGCTTTTCTATTGCCACTCTTGGGTTGTCGATATGGCAGGGCAGCGCATTGATCATACCCAGTCGTATTTCCACCAGTATTGGAAAAACGCTCGATGGGATAGTGAGTTCGTGGCGGACGGGCATGAGGAGTTGGTTAATTTTCAGTTGCGGGGGCAGACGGTACCGAACATGAGTTCAGCGTTGATTTCGACTAAGGCCTTTCGTGGTG
>JABFRF010000110.1 GCA_013141315.1 Gallionella sp.
TCTCTTAAGTTTGCATTTTAAACATATTGCTAACAAGTTATACACAACTTATCCTTTTAGGGTTTGCAATAATATTTTATAGTCCGTATCAATAGTTGTGTCAGTTGTTCTTAAAGTTGTTATTGTTTTGCATGCATGTATAACAGTTGAATGATCTTTCCCCCCAAAACCATTACCTATTTCTGGTAAGCTCATTGTAGTTAATTCGCGAGTTAATGACATTGCTATTTGTCTTGGCCTGGCTAAATTACGCAATCTTTTTTTAGATACAAGTTCTGCAACTTTAATTCGATAATAATCTGCTACAGTTTTTTGTATGTTTTCTAAAGAAATCGAGCGATTTTGTACGACCAGAATATCTTTAAGGGCTTCTTTAGCAATTTCTATAGAAATGACTTTTTTATGAAATTTGGCATAAGCCTCAATACGTTTTAATGCGCCTTCAAGCTCGCGAATATTTGAATTTATGTGTTTAGCAACAAAAAAAGCAACCGACTCATCAAGTGTGTAGCCAGTTAACGCAGCCTTTTTCAATAGTATTGCTACACGCATTTCCAGTTCTGGAGGGTCTATAGCAATTGTTAATCCCCAGCTAAAACGCGAAGACAAACGACTTTCTAGTCCAGTGATTTCTTTTGGGAAAGTATCGCTGGTTAAAATTAGCTGCTTGTGAGAGTCAATAAGTGCATTAAATGTGTAGAAAAACTCTTCTTGGGTTTTATTTTTTCCTGCAAAAAACTGAATATCATCAATAAGTAACACATCTAATGAATGATAGAACTGTTTGAATTCTTCAAATTTATTTGTTTGATAAGCGCGAACCACATCGGCCACATAGCGTTCCGCATGCATATAGCTTATCTTTGCTAACGGATTGTTTTTTAGAATTTGGTTACCAATTGCTTGTAGCAAATGAGTTTTACCTAAGCCTACCCCTCCATAAATAAACAAGGGATTGTAGGAAGTACCCGGTAATTCTGATACCTGAGTAGCGCAAGCGAGTGCTAATTGATTTGCTTTTCCCGCAACGAAAGATTCGAAATTTAGATTAGGATTTAGCTTGCCATATCCACGAAAAGCAGTTTCGGTTTTCGGCTTAGTTTCGATAGAGGTGGTTTTGGTTGGAGAGGCTGAATTTTCTTGTTTCGTTATTTTTATTATGGGTTCAAGTACTCGAAACTCAAAAATTGGTGTCTGAGAAGAGGTTAGTTTAGCTTGGCGGTTTATTTCTGGAAAAAATCGATCTTGTACAATTTTGAGGGTAAAACTGTTCGGAGCTGACAGTATAAAAACGCCACGCTCAGTATCATAATTACAGACTAACGGTTTAATCCATGAGTTATATTGCTGTATTGGCAAGTTCTTTTCGAACTGACGAAGACATGAATCCCAAAATGAAATATCCTGCATAAACTATATATGAGCTTCGGGGGTTGGATCGGAAAGTATTCTTCAGACTTACTTGTTGAGCAATTCAGTTGCTAGGTTAGCACGATCAAGAGTAAAGAGGAATTCTGGATTAACTCTTTAAAGCAACAAATCAAGTATTAAAATTAACTTGACACATTTGTCCCTAAGCTTTGTAATGGTCAGCTTTATGAATTGTTGAGGAGTAAAATATGAAACGGACTTACCAGCCTTCTGTTACCAAACGCAAACGCACCCACGGATTTTTAGTGCGCATGAAAACTCGTGGCGGTCGCGCGGTTATTAGAGCAAGGCGTGCCAAAGGCCGTGCAAGACTTGCAGTTTAGTAGAGCTAGAGCATCAAGTTTTTCTGCTTATAGTAGATTGCTTCGTAAAATCGGCTATAAACATGTTTTATGCGCAGCAAATATTGCTGATAAACAACTTAAAATATTTTATTCCAATAATTTTTTTGAAAACTCAAGATCAAGACTTGGGATTATTGCTAGTAAAAAGAATTTTTCAAAAGCGGTTGATCGGAATAGAATAAAAAGGTTAATTAGAGAAGCTTTTCGCCAGCACTCGATTAAAACTAGTGGATTAGATTTGGTTGTGTTGGTGAAAAACGCTTTTTCAGAAGACAGCAAAGTAAATAGTTTTAATTTAAGCGTTTTGTTCAGTCAAATTGAAAACAAGTGCGCAAATTTGTAATTAAGCTGATAAAGGGTTATCAATATTTAATCAGCCCCCTAGGTGCGCCTAGTTGTCGGTTTACGCCTAGTTGTTCTCAGTATGCCTGTGAAGTAATTTATAAGCATGGTATTGTGATTGGAGGAATGCTTAGCATTAAGCGTATTCTTCGCTGCAACCCATTCAATCCTGGCGGATATGATCCCGCGCCTTAGTCATAGCCAAAAATAATAATGATGGATATCCAAAGACTTTTTTTGTTTTTAATTTTCGCCTTTTCTCTTGTTCTTGTTTGGGATGGATGGCAGCGTTATCAGCATCCTGAGCAGAATGTACAACAAAGCGTTAGTGCAAACAAAGAGTTGGCTCAATCTGATCTCGCGGCGTTGCCAACCACAAAAGGCCCAAACCAGGCTGCAATTGCTCAAGAACCGCAGCAGCAATTAGTCGGTAAAACTATCCATGTAAAATCAGATTTTGTTGAAGCTGAAATCAACACCGTTGGTGGTGATATTAGTTATTTAGCATTGTTAAAACATCCGGATACGCAGGATAAAACCAAGCCCTTTATTTTGTTTCACAGGGGTGAAGGTACGCATAACTACGTTGCGCAAACGGGTTTGTTGGGTGTTGGGTTGCCCAATCACAATAGTTTATTTTCAGCAGAACAAGACACTTATGTTTTTGCAGAAAACAAAAATCAGTTGCAAATACGTTTAAAGGCGGTAGATGAGTCGGCTCTAAAGGTAACTAAAGTGCTCACGTTTAAGAAGGACAGTTACTTAATTGATGTCAGTTATGAGTTAGAAAATAGCAGTCAACAAGCTATAAGCGTAAGCAGTTACTATCAGTTAATGCGTGATAGTGGTGTGCCTGAAGGAGGCTCACGTTTTTTGCCCACCTATACTGGCGCTGCAATTTATACGGATAAAGAAAAGTTTAAGAAAGTTGACTTTGCTGATATAGAAAAAGGCAAAAGTGAATATCCTAAGCAAGCAAACGATGGCTGGATAGGGCTCTTACAGCATTATTTCGTAGCTGCATGGCTGCCAAAAGAAAACTCAAGTCGTGAGTATTTCACTCGAAAATTAGACGGAGATATTTATTCGGCGGGTGTGGTTTTACCTGAAATAGCGATTAAGCCAGGCGAAAAAACAACAATAGGCTCATCGCTTTATGCTGGGCCAACGGAGTCTAATTTAGACAAAGTTGCTCCAGGTCTAGGATTGACGGTTGATTATGGATGGTTAACGATTCTTGCCACGCCTTTGTTTTGGGTAATGAGTCTTCTTCATTCTTGGACAAGCAATTGGGGCATTGCAATTATATTGCTGACCGTTTTGATCAAGTTGTTATTTTTCCCTTTGTCGGCAGCAAGTTATTTGTCGATGGCAAAAATGCGATTAGTTGCACCTAAGTTAGAAAAGCTCAAATCGCAGCATGCTGGAGATCGTGAGCAACTAAATCGCGCCATGATGGAGCTTTACAAGACGGAAAAAATCAATCCGTTGGGTGGATGCTTGCCGATGTTGATTCAAATCCCGGTTTTTATTGCTTTGTATTGGTCGATTTTAGCTAGTGTTGAAATGCGCTACGCGCCATTTTTTGGGTGGATAAAAGATTTATCTGCGCCAGATCCGTTTTATATTCTCCCAGTCATTATGGGTGTCAGCATGATTGTACAGATGCGCCTTAACCCTAAGCCGCCAGATCCATTGCAGGCGAAGTTAATGCAAATTATGCCGGTTATATTTAGTGTGATGTTTTTCTTTTTCCCGGCTGGGCTTGTGTTGTATTCAATCGTAAATAACATTCTTTCGATTGCACAGCAGTGGTTTATCACCCGATCAACTGAGGCGAAAAACAAAGGTGTTGTCGCCAAGCGCTGACACTATTGCTGCAATCGCTACGGCGCAAGGCCGTGGCGGGGTTGGCGTGGTGCGAGTATCAGGAACTGCCGTACCACGTATTGCAATAGAGCTATTGGGAGAGCTGCCTATCCCTCGGTTCGCAAAATATGGGAGTTTCCTTGATAAATCGGGTCAAGTTATTGATCAGGGTATTGCGCTATATTTTGTCGCGCCACATTCATACACTGGTGAAAATGTCTTAGAGCTGCAAGGGCATGGCGGCACAGCGATATTGCAGCTTTTGCAGCAACGTTGCATCGAGCTGGGGGCGCGCCTAGCTGAGCCAGGGGAATTTACGCGGCGCGCTTACCTAAACAATAAACTAGATTTAGCACAAGCCGAAAGCGTTGCTGACCTTATTGAAGCAACTACTACGGAAGCGGCTCGAAGTGCGATGCGTTCTTTGCAAGGTGAGTTTTCAGCAGAAATTCATGGCTTGGTGGAGGAGCTCATTTCTTTGCGGATGCTGGTTGAGGCGATGCTCGATTTTCCAGAGGAAGATATTGAGATTGTTGATTCAACAAGGCGCGATGCGCAACTGGAGCAAATTAATTTCAAATTATGCAATATCTTGCAAAATGCCAAGCAAGGGAGCTTATTGCGTGAAGGCGCACATATTGTGTTGGTGGGTCGTCCGAATGTAGGTAAATCGAGCTTATTGAATAAACTGTCTGGACAAGATGTCGCTTTAGTAAGTGATGTACCTGGCACGACACGCGATGTAATCCGTCAGGCGATACAAATTCGCGGTGTGCCGTTACATATCATTGATACGGCGGGGCTGCGTGAATCCCAAGATGCGGTTGAAAATATGGGAATTGCACGCACCCATCAAACTGTGCAGCGCGCTGATTTGATTTTGCTGTTGCGAGAAGCCAGTCAAAATACCACTACTCAAGACGAAGACATTCTTGCACTTTTGCCCGCTGAGATTCCACGACTGCAAGTTTTTAACAAGGCTGATTTGTTGGTAGACGAAAGGGATGCCTTGCCGGCAAATAGTATTTATGTCTCAGCAAAAACTGGCGCGGGTCTGGAAGCGTTGCGTGACAAGCTCCTGGAGCTTGTTGGTTGGCGCAATCAAGAAGGCGGTGTATTTATGGCCCGTGCTAGGCATTTGCTGGCATTAAGTTTGGCGCAAGATCATTTGAAGTTGGCCGGCAATGTGCGCCACAACCCTGAATTATTTGCCGAAGAGTTGCGTTTGGTGCAGCGGGCATTGAGCAGTATCACGGGCGAATTTACGGCAGATGATTTGTTGGGCGAGATATTTGGCCGATTTTGTATCGGAAAGTAGTTGGCTTTGTTTCACGTGAAACACTGAGTTTGGGCGCGGCGTAGTTCTGTTGTATGATGCGCGTCCTTTTGGTGGTGTAGCGCATGAATTTTCCAAGTAAATTTGATGTTATTGTGGTGGGTGGAGGGCACGCGGGTGCTGAGGCGGCCTTGGCCAGCGCGCGCGCGGGCTGCAAAACCTTATTGCTTAGTCACAACATCGAAACCTTGGGGCAAATGTCTTGTAATCCATCCATCGGCGGCATCGGTAAAGGACATTTGGTGAAAGAAGTTGATGCGTTAGGCGGTGCAATGGCTGCCGCTACTGATGAAAGTGGTATCCAATTCCGTACGTTGAATGCCAGTAAAGGCCATGCCGTTCGCGCAACACGCGCTCAAGCCGACCGCCTTTTATACAAACAAGCTATTCGTTCGCGCCTAGAAAACCAGCCGAATTTAGTTCTATTCCAGCAAGCGGTAGATGACTTGCTGGTTGAGCAAGATCGAGTGGTCGGCGTGGTAACGCAAATGGGCTTGCGCTTTCAAGCAAAAACCGTGGTGCTAACGACAGGTACATTTTTGGCGGGTTTGATTCATATCGGACAAGCCAATTATCAAGCGGGTCGAGCGGGAGATCCTCCAGCTAATAGTTTGTCACAACGTTTGCGTGAGTTGAAGTTACCAATTGGGCGATTAAAAACAGGTACGCCACCACGCATTGATGGCCGCAGTATTAGCTATGGATTGTTACAAGAGCAGGCTGGCGATAGCCCCGTGCCAACCTTTTCTTTTATGGGTAACGCCGCTCAACACCCTAAGCAAGTCTCTTGTTGGATTACTGAAACCAATGAAAAAACGCACGATATTATTCGCGGGGGATTAGACAGATCGCCTTTGTTTACTGGTGTTATAGAAGGTGTTGGCCCACGCTATTGCCCGTCGATTGAAGATAAAATCACGCGTTTTGCAGAGCGAAATTCGCATCAGATTTTTCTTGAGCCGGAAGGATTAACCACCCACGAGGTTTATCCCAACGGCATTTCTACCAGTCTGCCTTTTGATGTTCAGCTAAATTTGGTTCGTTCAATAAAGGGCATGGAAAACGCGCATATTTTGCGTCCCGGTTATGCGATTGAGTACGATTATTTTGATCCGATTAGCCTGAAGCATTCTTTGGAAACTAAGGCGATACAGGGTTTGTTTTTTGCGGGGCAAATTAACGGCACAACGGGTTATGAAGAGGCGGCCGCACAAGGCCTATTGGCGGGGCTAAACGCTGCCCTGCAAGTCCGAGAAATGGACGCGTGGTGTCCGCGTCGCGATGAGGCTTATTTGGGTGTGCTGGTCGATGATTTGATTACGCGCGGTGTGTCAGAGCCTTATCGAATGTTCACTAGCCGCGCCGAATATCGTTTGCAGTTGCGTGAAGACAATGCGGATTTGCGACTCACTGAAATCGGTCGCAAGCTCGGCTTGGTGGATGATGCGCGTTGGCAGGCGTTTGAGAAGAAACGCGAATCTATTGCCTTGGAGCAGGAGCGTCTGCGTAGTGTTTGGGTCAATCCGCGCAGCTTGCCCGCTGAAGACGCGCAACGCGTGTTGGGTAAAGCCATAGAGCGCGAGTATTCATTGCATGATTTGTTGCTCCGCCCAGACGTGAGTTATGCCAATTTGATGAGCTTAACGGGCGCGGGTATTGGCGTGGCGGACGAAAAGGTCGCTGAGCAGGTTGAAATTCAAGCTAAATATCACGGCTATATTGAGCGGCAGCGAGAAGAGGTGGGCAATAGTCAGCAATATGAAACATTGGGCTTGCCAAATGACTTGGATTATCGAGAGGTGCGTGGTTTGTCTATTGAGGTGCAGCAAAAACTTAATCAGCACAAGCCAGAAACGGTTGGTCAGGCGGGACGCATTTCGGGCATTACGCCAGCGGCAATTTCATTGTTGCTAGTCCATCTTAAGCGTGGTTTTCGCAATGATGAAAAAGTGCAAAAAATTGCATGAATTTAGCCCAAGAATTAGCGCAGGGGATTGCTGAGTTAGGACTAATTGTTTCAGATGAACAGCAGCAAAAGCTTCTCGATTACGTTGCCCTATTGTGCAAATGGAACAAGACTTACAACCTTACTGCGATTCGTGATTTGCAGAAAATGGTAAGTCATCACTTACTCGATAGCCTTGCTATTACGCCATACTTGTGGTCTGGCAGATGGCTGGATGTGGGCTGTGGTGCGGGCTTGCCAGGCATCGTGATAGCGATTGTTCAGCCCCATAGTCAGATTACGTTGTTGGACAGTAACAGCAAAAAAACGGGATTTGTCCAGCAAGCAGTTATCGAATTGGGTTTGAAAAATGTGATCGTTAAATGTGTCCGAGTTGAGGATTTTCAGGCGGTGGAAAAATTCGATGGGATCGTCTCGCGCGCTTTTACCGAGTTAGGTGATTTTCTGCGTGTGACACATCGTTTGCTTGCACCTGCGGGACGCTGGGCGGCGATGAAGGGTTTTGCAGAAAAAGAGTTGGCGAGTATGCCTGAGGGTTGTGTGGTGGAGAGGGTCGTAACGTTGAATGTACCCGGGTTGGAAGCCGCGCGTAGCTTGGTTATTGCAACACAAAAGAGAGCGAGTTAAGTTATGACCAGAATTTTAGCTATTGCAAACCAAAAGGGCGGCGTGGGTAAAACCACCACCACTGTGAATTTGGCTGCCAGTTTAGCCGCGACTAAGCAACGTGTTTTACTCATCGACTTAGACCCGCAAGGCAACGCAACGATGGGCAGTGGTATTGATAAGCGGGACTTGCAAAGCAGCGTTTATAACGTGTTGTTGGGCAGCAAAACAATTGCAGAGGCATGCAAAACTACTGAGGCTGGTCAATTCGACGTGTTGCCCGCAAACCGTGATTTGGCAGGTGCCGAAATTGAGTTGGTGGGATTGCCTAATCGTGAAATGCAGTTGCGCAACGCCGTGGCTGTTGTCGCTGAAAACTATGATTATATTTTGATAGATTGTCCACCCGCTTTGAATTTGTTAACACTCAATGGCCTGTGTGCAGCTAAAACAGTGATGATTCCAATGCAGTGCGAGTATTACGCCTTGGAAGGGTTAAGTGATTTAGTTAACACCATACGCAAAGTGCGCGCGAATTTAAATCCCGATTTAGAAATTGAAGGACTGTTGCGTACTATGTTTGATCCCCGTAATGCTTTAGCACAGCAGGTTTCAGATCAGTTGCAGCAGCATTTTGGCGACAAAGTTTATCGCACCGTTATCCCGCGCAATATTAGATTGGCTGAGGCACCAAGCTACGGTGTACCCGTTTTATATCACGATAAAGCATCCAAGGGCGCACTTGCATATCTAGCGCTGGCAGTTGAAATGCTCAAAAACCAGACACCAAAAATCGCATAAGGAAAAAATAATGGCAAAACCTAACAAGGGCTTGGGGCGCGGCTTAGACGCACTATTGACGGGCGGAAGAAGCGAAAAAGATGACGTATTGAAAGAACTTAACGTCACGATGCTTAAGCCAGGCAAATATCAGCCACGTTCGCACATGGATGCTGCGTCACTCAATGAGTTAGCGGCTTCAATTAAAGCGCAAGGCGTGATGCAGCCAATTTTAGTGCGTCAATTAAGTGATGGTGGCTACGAAATTATTGCGGGAGAGAGACGTTGGCGTGCCGCGCAATTAGCGGGGTTATCTCATGTGCCCGTGTTGGTGCGGAGCGTGACGGATAACGCGGCATTGGCAATGGCATTGATCGAAAACATTCAGCGTGAAGACCTCAATCCATTAGAAGAGGCGGTAGGTATTCAGCGTTTGATAGATGAATTTAAAATGACCCACCAAGCTGCTGCTGATGCGGTGGGTCGTTCGCGTAGTGCCGCAAGTAATTTGTTGCGCTTGCTCAAACTGCCACAAGCGGTGCAGACTCTGCTAATGGAGGGCAAGCTGGATATGGGCCATGCGCGAGCCTTGTTGTCATTAGAGGGGGCGCAGCAAATCACCACTGCCAACCAAGTAGCGATAGAGCAATTATCGGTGCGTGAAACAGAAGAGTTGGTGAATGGTCTAGTTGCAGGTGATATCAAAACTAAGACGCAAGTCAAAACGAAAAAATTGGATAGAGATGCATTTCGTTTGCAGGAGAGCTTATCTAGTCAGCTCGGCACAAAAGTTGAAATTAAAGCAGCAAAAAATGGTTCGGGAAAATTGATTGTTGTGTATCAAAGTAATGATCATTTGAGCGGATTGTTAGAGAAGTTAAAGTTGAGTAACTAAGGCAATGTTTTTGAATTTGCCGAGCGGGAAAGTTGGATTTAACGTGAAATTTGATAATGAGTGCGTGATTAAAAAATGCCCATTCGTTTGACAGCGCGGCAAAAGATAATTAACATGCCGCCGCTGTCCGAATCCGCGAAAGAAAAAATAACAGGGTTGCGCGTGGTGGTGTTACAAACTGCTATCGCTGTGTTAACCACTGCCATCGCATATTTCTACAGTGGTTTGTGGAGTGTGGCATCGGCGAATTTGTGGGGAGCAATAACAGCCGTTCTGAATGGCGTACTCTTGGTCAGCGGTTTGTCGAGGGCCGAAAAAGTTAAAAGTTATCAGCCTCAACATCTGTTGCGAACGATGTTTCGCCTCAGCATGGAAAGATTTTTTGTGGTGATTTTATTGTTGGCCATGGGAATGGGCGGCTTGAAGTTATCAGCAAGTGCAGTTTTGTGTGGATTTGTAGCAGGTCAGGTTGCGCTGATAGTGGCGCGAATTTTAATGATTAAGCGATAGTGCAAAAAATATGTCTAGCGAAGCTCTCACCTCATCAGAATACATTAAGCACCACCTCCAGAATTTGACCTATGGCACGTTGCCAGACGGTTCGATGGGCTTTGCGCATGGCGCAGAAGAAGCCAAAGCGATGGGCTTTTGGGCGATCAACGTGGATACCATGGTGATGTCGTTTTTGTTGGGTGCGATTTTCCTGTGGGTGTTTAGTCGCGTTGCTAAAAATGTTGCGACGGGTGTTCCGAACGGATTGCAAAATGCGGTTGAGTGGGCGATTGAGTTCATTGATGGCAGCGTGCGCGGTTCATTCAGTGCAAAAAATAACATGGTTGCACCGCTGGCACTGACAGTTTTCTTTTGGATATTTATGATGAATTTGATGGACTTGATCCCTGTGGATTATGTGCCTCAACTCATGCATTTAGTTGGCTTGCCACATTTCAAAGTGGTTCCCTCTACTGACCCAAATGCAACCTTTGGTATGGCAATTGGCATCTTCTTGCTGGTGATTTTTTACAGTATCAAAGTAAAAGGTTTGGGTGGTTTCATGGGCGAGCTAACACTGCAGCCGTTTGGTAAATGGGCGTTGCCGGTTAACTTGCTGCTTGAGGGTGTTAACTTGATTGCCAAGCCTATTTCATTAGCCCTGCGTCTGTTCGGAAACATGTACGCTGGCGAAATGATTTTCATCTTGATTGCCTTGCTGCCGTTTTATGCGCAATGGACTTTATCTTTGCCGTGGGCAATTTTCCATATCTTGATTGTGACTTTACAAGCGTTTATTTTCATGACGCTGACCATTGTTTATCTGGATATGGCACATCAAGAGCATCACTAAATGCAGCACTAAATCTCAGCACTTTTTTAACCTTTAATTTTAATCAATAGGAGAAGTAGAAATGGATCAAGCACACGCACTGTTGTATGTTGCCGGCGCACTGATGATGGGTTTGGGCGCGTTGGGCGCAGCGATTGGTATTGGTATTTTGGGTGGTCGTTTCTTGGAAGGCGCAGCGCGTCAACCAGAATTGATTCCAATGTTGCGTACCCAGTTCTTTATCGTTATGGGCTTGGTTGATGCGGTTCCAATGATTGCAGTTGGTATCGCGATGTACGTGTTGTTCGCGGTTGCGGGCTAAACAAAACTACGCCGATAGAGAAAGGACGTTCGCATGAATATCAATGCAACTCTTCTCGGTCAGACCATCATGTTCGCCATGTTTGTTTGGTTCTGCATGAAATTTGTGTGGACACCGATCATTGCAGGTTTGGAGCAACGCAAAAAACAAATTGCGGATGGCTTGGCTGAAGCAGAACGCGGCAAGCATGATTTAGAGCTGGCCGCTAAACGCGCAGCAGAAATTTTGCGTGAAGCAAAAACGACGGCGGGCG
>JABFRF010000057.1 GCA_013141315.1 Gallionella sp.
CCAATGCTTTTGCGTCTTTGATGTTGCTAACTTTTGGCGTGGCGGCATCGAAGAACGGCGGGCGCGCGATGTAAGTGGAATCGTCCCATTGATATTGGTCGCCAGTCGGCGCGGGGATGGCATCCCATAGCGGCAGGTCTTTAGTCAAGTTGCCATACAGCGAGCGATACAACGCAGGGTCGGTGGCGAATTTGCTTACCGCTTGTAGCTCTGCGCTGCTCGGCCAGATGTCTTTCAAATACACGGGGTGACCATTTTGATCGTTGCCGAGTGGCTCGCTATCGAGATTGATATTCACTTTTCCGGCGATGGCGTAAGCCACCACCAGCGGCGGACTGGCGAGGAAGTTAGCTTTAATGTTGGCGTGAATGCGTGCTTCAAAATTGCGGTTGCCAGACAACACCGCTGCGGCGATTAAATCATTCGCCACGATGCTTTGTTCAATCTTGCTATCCAGCGGACCAGAGTTGCCGATGCAAGTGGTGCAACCATAAGCAGCAACGCTGAAGCCGAGTTGCTCCAGCGAGTTGAGCAGTCCCGCGTTTTTCAAATACTCAGTGACGACACGTGAGCCGGGTGCGAGCGTAGTTTTAATGTGCGGTTTAACCCGCAAGCCTCTAGCTACGGCCTTCTGCGCCAGCAAACCTGCGGCTAACATCACGCTAGGATTAGAGGTGTTGGTGCAAGAAGTAATTGCCGCAATCAGCACATCGCCGTTGCCGATGGTGTATTCGTCATGCCCGCTGGCATACCGTTGGGTGAGTTTTTCAGCGGGTTGATTGAAGCCATTTTCCGCAGTGGGCGCGCTGAATAATGTCTCAAAAGACGTTTTCATTTGCGACAACGGCACACGGTCTTGCGGACGCTTAGGACCGGCGAGTGATGGCTCGATGCTGCCGAGGTCTAGCTCGACCACGTTGCTGTAATCAATCTCACCCGCTTGCGGAATGCCGAACAGATTTTGCGCTTTGAAATAGGAGGCGAAGGCATCCACTTCTTCATCAGTGCGACCCGTGTTACGCATGAATTGAACGGTGACATCATCGACAGGGAAGAAGCCCATGGTCGCGCCGTATTCGGGTGCCATGTTGGCAATAGTGGCGCGGTCTGGCAGGGTGAGGGCGGCTGTGCCCTCGCCAAAGAACTCGACGAATTTTCCAACCACTTTGTGTTTGCGCAACAACTCGGTGACAGTCAAAACCAAATCCGTTGCTGTCACGCCTTCGCGTAGCTTGCCTTTCAAATTTACACCGACCACATCAGGGGTTAAAAAGTAAACGGGCTGACCGAGCATCCCCGCTTCCGCTTCGATGCCGCCGACCCCCCAGCCGACCACGCCGATGCCGTTAATCATCGTGGTGTGGCTGTCCGTTCCTACCAGCGTATCGGGATACGTTACACCATCTTTTTGCAATACACCGCGCGCCAGATATTCCAAGTTCACCTGATGCACGATGCCTACACCGGGCGGCACAACTTTGAAGGTATCAAACGCCTGCATGCCCCATTTCATAAACTTGTAGCGTTCGGTGTTGCGCGAAAACTCCATCTCCATATTGATTTTGAGCGCGTCGGGATTGTTAAAGCTGTCGATCTGCACCGAGTGATCCACCACCAGATTGACGGGTACGAGCGGCTCGATAATTTTCGGATTTTTGCCCAGTTTGGCAGCGGCATCACGCATCGCGGCGAGGTCGGCGAGCAGCGGCACGCCCGTGAAATCTTGCAACACGATGCGCGCCACGATGAAAGGAATCTCTTCAGTGCGCGGTGCGTTCGGCTGCCAATTGGCGAGCTGGCGGATATGCCCTTCGGTCACCTTCTTGCCATCGCAATTACGCAACACCGCTTCCAACACAATGCGGATGGAAACCGGCAAGCGCGAAATCTTGCCCACACCAGCAGCCTCTAAGGCAGGTAACGAATACAGTGTGGCAGCCTTGCCACTGGTGAGGTTAAACGGTTGGCGAGTATTGAATAAATTATGCGACATGGGGAAGCTCCAAATTAAAGAGGTGATTTGCATGCTGGATTATACCTAGAGAAATGCGGATTAAATCAGGGGGCGCTTGATTTTGAATTTGCCGATTCATCCGCGAGATATTGGAATGGCAAGTGGCCATGCCAGTATTTTTAGGACAAAGGTCTGGTATGGGTTTATTTGCTAATTGGTTTGAGCTACCATGGCTTACTCGTTTTATAGAACACTTTATGTCGATAGCTTGGGGGTTACCGTTAGGTTTTTTTATCGCGATCCTTGCGATCTTTGGGGTATCTGTTGCCCTGATCTATGAACGGCGGATATCGCGGCAACAGGCGCAGGCATTGCTCGAACTCAGAGAAAATCACGACGAGATCATCAAGCGTACCAACGAACAATCGGACAAGTTGCTGTGTTCATTACGCGAAAGTGAAGAGCGATTGCGCATGACGCTGCGCTGTGCTCCGGATATCGTGTTCATCGTTGACCAGTTGGGACGCTTTGCTTTTGTTAACGATTTCACCATCGAGTCGTTAGGTTATACCCGCCACGAATTGATGCGTATGGAGATTTTTGATCTATCGCCGGCCGCCCGTCGCGAGACTTGCCACGATATATTCAATCTGATCTGTCGTGACACGGCCAGACATACCCATGAGATTTTGCTGGTTGCCAAAAGTGGCCTTGAAATACCGTTAGAGTTAAATGCGGTTAAATTGCCCAATGGTCGCGTGTATGCCTCTTGTCGTGACATCACTATCCGCAAAGCGGCTCGGCAGGAAATCACCCAGATAAACCATCGCTTGAGTGGGCTGATCGAATCGATTCCCGACGGCATCATCTTTAAAGATGGGGACGGACGTTGGTTGATCATCAACGAAACGGCCAAGAGTATCTACAATTTGTACGATATTGAATGGCGCGGTAAAACGGAAGTGCAACTTGCCGTTTTGCAACCTGAATTATGTGACGAATATCAAGCTTGCCGGACTGAGGACGAGCAAGTTTGGCAGAGTGGCAAAATGCAGGTTTTCCAAAAACATTTAACGCTGAATGATGGGAATCAGTGCTACTTCGAAGTGCGCAAGATGCCGATCTTCCAGCCAGATGGATCACGCGGGGGATTGGTAATCACTGCTCGCGATGTGACCGATCAAAAGCGCATTGAAATAGAGCAGGAAGCGGCATCGGCACAAATACATCAGCTGGCTTTTTATGATTCTTTGACCGGGTTGCCCAATCGTCGTTTGTTGATGGATAGGTTGCTGCAAGCCTGTTTGGCGAGTTCACGCAGCGGCCGTCATGGCGCGCTGATGGTTATTGACCTGGATCATTTCAAGAATCTTAACGATAGCCAAGGTCACGACATCGGCGATATGTTGCTGCTTGAAATCGCCAAACGTCTGTCGGGTTGCGTGCGTGATGGTGACACCGTGGCGCGATTGGGCGGGGATGAGTTCGTAGTGCTACTGCAGAACCTCAGCGCGCACAGCGATGAATCGGCCTCCCGTGCCGAAGCGATCGCCGAGAAAATTCGCGGCGCGATGACCGCGCCCTGCACACTGAATGAACATGTGTACACCACTACGATGAGTATCGGCATCATGCTGTTCAAGGATCAACAAGACAGCATCGATCACCTGCTCAAGCATGCCGACATCGCCATGTACCAAGCCAAGGCGGCAGGACGCAACACCATCCGCTTCTATGACCCGGTGATGCAGGCCGCGCAAGAGGAACGCATTAAATGGGAAGCTGAATTGCGCTTCGCCGTTGAACGAAACCAATTGCAACTGCATTACCAAGTGCAAGTGGATAGCCAGTATCAGCCGGTTGGCGCAGAGGTCCTGCTGCGTTGGTTACATCCGCAACATGGCATGATCTCACCCGCGTTCTTTATCCCCACTGCTGAAGAAACGGGTTTGATTGTGTCGATCGGCACCTGGGTATTGCAAAATGCATGCGCACAACTTAAGGCATGGCAGAACAATTATCTAACCAGCAAATTAACCCTGGCAGTGAACGTCAGCGCCAGACAATTTCGCCAAGCCGATTTTGTCGCGGAAGTAAAACGTGCGTTGTTGCAAACAGGCGCCAGGCCAACGCTGCTCAAGCTTGAACTCACCGAAAGTATCGTGTTGGAAAATGTTGAAGATGCGATCAGTCGGATGAATGAATTAAAAGCACTGGGGGTGAGTTGCTCGTTGGATGATTTTGGGACAGGTTATTCCTCACTACAATATCTAAAGCGCCTGCCGCTCGACCAAATCAAAATCGACCAAACCTTTGTCCGCGATATTGCCAGCGATGCCAACGATGCTACGATTGTGAAAACCATTATCGTCATGGCCAAGGCTTTGGGATTGCATGTGATCGCGGAAGGCGTGGAGATGGACGCGCAGCTAACCTTTTTAGAGTTGTGCGGTTGCGAGACTTTCCAAGGCTACTTGTTTAGCAAGCCGGTTTCGTTGGATAAATTTGAAACCTTGCTGCGAGCCAGCACGAATCAACTTGGATTTACCAGGAAAAGTAAAGCATTGCCCTGCACGGCCTCACATTGAACGTATCTCAAAAATAATTCCCGTCACTATTTTTCCGCAACTCATCCCACATTTTTCGCACTTCGTCGTAAATCCCTAGTTCTTGCAATAACCCTTACCTATAGTGCCTCCTGACATACACACAGGAGGCCGTATGAACGTACAACCCATACTCAAATTACGCAACATCAAACGCCGCTTCATGCTCGGTGAAACCACTATCGACGCGCTGAATAGTGTCTCGTTGGATATTCACGCCGGAGAATTCCTCGCGGTATGGGGGCCATCGGGCAGTGGCAAATCTACGCTGATGAACATTATCGGATTGATCGACACACCGACCGAAGGCGAAGTGAGCTTTGATGGTCAGGACACACACCTGCTAGAAGACGACGCGCTGACAGATTTTCGCGGACAAAAAATCGGCTTTGTGTTTCAAAACTTTAATCTTGTGCCCGTGCTTTCCGCGTTGGAGAACGTGATGTTGCCCTTGCAGATACAGGGCATCGCAGAGCATGAAGCGCGCAAACGTGCTGCTGCCGCATTGGTGGATGTGGGGCTGGAGCGATTTCAGGATTCTTTGCCGGATAAATTGAGCGGCGGGCAAAGACAACGTGTGGCAATTGCACGTGCGCTGGTGGTGAATCCGAAATTGGTGATTGCCGACGAGCCGACGGCGAATCTGGACTCCGAAAACAGTCGCATGGTGGTCGAGCTAATGCGCGAGATGAATCATGCGCGGAAAGTAACGTTTGTGTTCACAACACACGATCCGCGTTTGCTTGAGCATGTGGACAGAAAGATTTTGTTACGCGATGGAAGTATCGCCAGTGATGAGGTGGTGCAATGAAACAAGTTACCCGTCATTCCCGCGAAAGCGGGAATCCAGTTAATCAAATAATTCCCCGCATAGCGGGACGACATTCCAGTTTTGTCCGCTACGCGGGATATGCTTTTTGCTGGATTCCCGCTTTCGCGGGAATGACGAAGTCGGAGGTGACAGCATGAAAAACACTTTCAAACTGGCTTTGCGCGGACTGCTACGCAACCGCCGCCGCTCCATGATGACTTTGCTTGCCATTGCATTTGGCTTCTCCGCCATCGCGCTGTTCGCGGGTTACACACACAACGTGTATAGCGGGTTGTCGCGGCAATCCATACACGGTGAGATGATCGGGCATTTGACGGTGAGCAAGCGCGGCATGAAATCGGAAGGCAAGCTTGATCCTGAACGTTACTTGCTCACAACGAAACAGGTCGACGACATCACCAGGGTGCTGAATGATGAGCCACATATCAAGTTGATTACGCCCCGTTTGGGATTGAGCGGGATGGTGAGTAACGGGCGTGCCAGCACCATTTTTATAGCCGAGGGTATTGAGCCAATCGCAATGGAACGCTTGCAGGACAATCTCCTGACCGAGCGCGAAAAAGCCAGCGGTATGTATGACAATGCCAAAAAGAAACTCGACCCGGATCACCCAGAAGTCGTGGAGTTGAGTCAGGGTTTAGTCGAGATGCTGCATCTCAAAGTGGGCGGACAAGCGGCGGTGTTGGTGAGCACCTTGAGCGGACAAGCCAACGCGCTGGACATCACCGTGGGCCACAGCTTCAACACGGGTAATGCGGGCAGTAACGACAAGTTCGCATTTGTACCATTGGCTTTGGCGCGTTCTTTGTTGGATGCGGAAGGGCGTGCGGATCGGCTGACAATCTTATTGGATGATGTGAGCCAGACCGAGGTGATGCGTACCCATCTGCTGAAAAAACTCAACCAAGCCGACTTCGAAGTCGAGATACAAACTTGGCAAGAGCTGTCGGATTTTTACACTCAAGTACACGGCATGTTCGACATGATCTTCGGCTTTATCTTCAGCATTGTTTTGACTGTGGTGATTATGAGCGTGGCGAATTCTATGGGTATGACGGTGATTGAACGCACCCGTGAAATCGGCACACTGCGCGCCATTGGTTTGAAGCGCAGCGGGGTGGTGCGTTTGTTCACCATAGAATCTATGCTGCTTACATTGATTGGCTGCGCAACGGGGCTGCTTATCATGCTCGGTGTGCGTTGGGGGATCAATGTGGCGGATATTTCTTATGTGCCACCCAATAGTGCCAGTCGTGTTCCGTTATTGGTTGACTTGGATACCAGTCGCATCATGTTCACCTTTGCACTGATGGGAGTGGTTGGAACCTTGGCGGCCTATATGCCTGCCAGACGCGCCGCAAAGAAAGCGATTATTGATGCACTCGGTCACGTATAAAAATAGCTTCGTAGGTTGGGTTAGCGGTTTCATCGCGCTTGTCCTCAGATGATTTGGCTGGGGATAACCCAACAGGCCAATGTGAATGCTGATAAACGTTGGGTTACGCTGCGCTAATCCAACCTATAAACCCAAAGGATTTACCATGAAATTTATTCTAAAAAATTTATTTGCTATGTTGCTTTTCAGCAACTTTTCTTTCGCCGCCACCGATGCTCACAACATTCTAAAAAACACCGACCAAGCGCGCGGTGGCGGGTTTCAGGGCGTGGTATGGGACATGAAGATCACTTCGCGTGATGGCACTAAGGTAGATGAGCCGCAGACTTTGCTGGTTAAAGTGGCAGGAGATTCGTTTGTGGCAGAGGTGCAAGAACCCGTTCGTTCCAAAGGTACTAAGCTTTTGCAGGTGGAGCGCAATATGTGGATAGCCAAGCCGGGTTTATCCAAGCCGATTCCCATCTCGCCACGTCAGCGCATGAATGGTCAGGTTTCCAATGGCGACATCGCCTCGACCAACTACGCGGAAGATTATGAAGCGCAGATGAACGCCAATGAAACGCTGGATGGGGAAGAATGTTATGTGTTCGACTTGAGTACGAAACAGAAACGCACTACCTACGACAAGATACGCTATTGGGTGTCGGTGAAGCGTGGCGTGGGCGTCAAAGCGGAATTCAAATCAGTGAGCGGCAAGCTCATCAAAACGGCGCGCTTTGCGTACAACAACATCATTGAGTACGAAGATAAACGTATTCCGTTTATCAGCAAAATGACTATCCATGATGCGCTGATTGATGCTGAAACCACGATGGAATTTGGCACAGTTAAAGTGAAAAAAATTGCCGCATCGGAGTTTGATTTGGGGCAGTTGCAATGATTACACTCAATCGTCATTCCCGCGAAAGCGGGAATCCAGCTAATCAAATAATCCCTGCGAAGCAGGACAACAAAAATATTCTGTCCGATTCGCGGAATATATTTTCTTGCTGGATTCCCGCTTTCGCGGGAATGACGTGTTCTGGTTTTGCAATAAAAATCGTTCCTTTTGCATTACTTGCCATTGCAACAACCGCATCCGCTACCGAATCCGATTGGCGCACTTCGTGGGACGGCACACTTTACGGTTACGCCAACAGCACGAGCTTGCGTAATGACAGCATCCTCAATCCAAGTAATCAAATCGCACGCTTGGCACAAGGCAGTGACGTTGCGGAATTACGCCTCAACTTCAAGGCAGAAAACGACACCGTCAGATTCACCGCACGACCCATTGCTTCAGTGCGTCAAATGCGCAACGGTTTCGGCACACAACAGCGCGATGAAAGTTATCTGAGCCAATGGCAGGTGCGGGTGCGTGCCGCCGAAAGTTGGAACGTTGCGGCAGGGCGCGAAGTGCTGAATTGGGGAGCAGGGCAGTTTCGTTCACCGTCCAGTCCGTTTTATTTTGACAGTGGTCGAAGTGATCCGATGCGCGAATTAGTGGGCATGGATACGTTAAAAGTTAGCTGGACACCCAACTTGAAAAGCAGTGTGAACGTGGCGCGCATTGTGCGCTCTGGCTATGGCGTGACGCAGCCTGATGAATGGCGCAATAGCTGGCTGGCGAAATTCGATCAACGTGGTGACCAATGGTCGGCGGGATTGGTTACCGTTAAAGCACCGCACTTGCCAACTTTCTATGGCGTATACGCGCAAAAAACGGTGAGCGATGCGGTAATGGTGTACGGCGAGTTTGGCTCATCGGCACAATCATCTGCATTGCAATCACCTGAGGATATTGCACAACCATTCACCGTGCAAACACCTTCGTCCCGACACAATACCGTATTGATCGGTTCGACCTATACCTTCGAGAATGGAAACGCCTTAATTGCCGAATATCTGCACGATGGCAATGGCTACAGCGCAGATGAAGAGTGTGCTTATTTTCAACGCGCCACCACGCAGCCCGCAATGGCACTAGGGTTAGCACCGCGCTTGTTGGGGCGCGATTATTTGAACATAGTATGGCAAAGCAATCAACTTGAGAGTAGCGGATTCTGGCGCATGATGCTCACGCACAGCCTCACCGATGGTGGCAAGGCACTAACAGGCTATTACGAAAAAAACTTAACAACCCGCATCAGTGCGTTTGCGCTGGGTGTATGGAATAGCGGCAATGCACGACAAGAATTTTCCAGCTTGATGTCGCGTAATGCCACTGTGGGGTTGAAAGTTGCTTTGCTCTGATGCGGAACACATAATTCGCACATGAAAAAAATCTGGGTCAGTCTTCTGTCAACTTTTGCATACTGCACAGCGATTGCGGGTTTACTCACTTTGCTGTTGCCGCGTGATGGTTTTTTCCACAATTTTGTTTTTTCGCAGTGCATCGGTTTCTCAATTGCACTTATCAATTCATTGGCATTGTCACGAATGCAGTCAGGAATTAAACGTTGGATAGCGCTTTGTGTGACGCTACCAGCAAGTATCGTAGTCGGAGTAACTCTAGCGTTTTGGTTTACCAATTCAGGTGGTTGGGGCGATCCAGGTGCGATAAAAGCGTTATTGATAGGTTTGTTCTTCGGCATCATTGCCAGCATCACTTACGTGCTGTTTGAACGTACTGAACGGCTTGCATTGGAGATAAAGCAACGCCAGTTGAGCCAAATCGAAAGTGCCAAGCGCGAGATGGAAGCGCAGTTGAAAATGCTGCAAGCGCAAATTGAGCCACACTTTTTGTTCAACACCTTGGCGAATGTGAGTAGCCTCATCGACCACGATCCGCTGCTGTCGAAAAAATTATTGGAGCGACTCAATGATTGGTTGCGTGTGGCCTTGGTGCGTGCCCGCAGTGACCAAACCACCTTGGGCGATGAGCTGGATATGCTGGAAAACTATTTGCAGATTTTGAAAATTCGTTTTGGCGAACGTCTGCGCTGGACAATGGATGTGCCTGAAGATGCCCGTGGATTGGCCTTCCCGCCGATGCTGCTGCAACCGCTAGTGGAGAATGCGGTGCGTCACGGTATTGAACCCAAGATAGGCGGCGGCGAGATTGTGATTCGTGCTGTGATCAACAACGCCAGTTTGCATGTTGAGGTTAACGACAGCGGTGTGGGGTTAAGTGGCAACGACGATGTTGGCGGGGCTGGTCTGGCAAACGTGCACGCGCGGCTGGCGACTTTGTTTGGTGAGGCGGGTAAGTTGAGCTTGGAGAACAATGCAAACGTTGGCGCGACGGCTAGGTTGGAGTTGCCGCGATGAGCAGACATTTACATTTAGCTTTAGCCCCCAAACCCCTCCCAGCCTCCCCTTGTCAGGGGAGGAGCGGACTCGGTTCTCCCCCTGATAAGGGGGAGTTAGAGGGGGTTTGGGGTAAATTTTACTTAATGGAAAGTTTTTGATGAAAGCCATCATCGCCGACGATGAAGTGCATTTGGCAGAAGACCTGCGTCGCCGTTTGACCAAGCTATGGCCTGAATTACACATTGCTTCAGTCGTACACGATGGTGTATCGGCTGCAACTGCACTCACAGAAATAAAACCTGACATCGCTTTTCTTGATATTCGTATGCCGGGGCAAAGCGGATTGGACGCGGCGCGTTCGGCAGCGAGTGATTGTCGTGTGGTGTTCGTCACGGCGTATGACGATCACGCGGTGCAGGCATTCGAGCAAGCGGCAGTGGATTATTTGTTAAAGCCGGTTTCCGATGAGCGACTCGCGCGCTGTGTTGAACGCTTGCAACAGCGCAGTGAAGCCGAGCCTGACGCGTTGCTGACACGCCTGCAAAAATTGCTGGCGACTCCCGCAAAATCTGACCCGCTACGCTGGTTGCGTGTACAGGTTGGACAATCAGTGCGCATGGTGGCGGTTGAAGAGGTCTGTTATTTCCAGTCCGCCGATAAATACACTACCGTGCTAACCCGCGATGCCGAATTGTTGTTGCGTACCCCGCTCAAAGAATTGATCGGGCAACTCGATGCCGAACAATTTTGGCAAGTACATCGCGGCACGGTGGTGAATGTGCAACAGATCGTTGCAGCGCATCACGACATGTTGGGGAAGGTGTCGCTTACCTTGCGCGATAGGGTAGAGAAGGTAGCGGTGAGTCGTAGCTATGCTCAGTTGTTTAGGCAGATGTGAATACTTTGACTTGGCACGGTTAAGTATTAATTCCGCCCTGATAACCAGCGACTTGGCTGTCGTATTTGGACAGCTTAGTCGAATGGCTAGTTGTTTCATCAGCTTGTCGAAGGGAATTGAATTCGTAATAGTGGTTCGACAAGCTCACCACGAACGAAATTGAGAGGCTAACAACGCCGCACCATAAGCAGCCTCAGAATTTACACTCTCCTCAACCGGAACACCGATCAATCTGCTGCGCATCGCTTGCCACACCAAATTTTTCGCACCCCCGCCATTCGTCACCACACGTTGAATAGCTGGTGCACCTAGCTCGGTAAGCTTGGCGTAACCCGCTGCTTCGATACGCGTCAAGCCTTGCAATAGCCCATGCAAAAATTCCACATCATCACTGGGTCGCGGCGTGAGTTGCGGCAACAGTTGCGCATCGTTGATTGGGAATCGCTCGCCCATTTTTGGCAGTGGGTAATAATCCAGTGGGCTGTTTTGCAGGGGATTGATCTGCGCACTCAAGGTGGCGAGTTGTGTATCGGAAAAATAACTACGCA
>JABFRF010000139.1 GCA_013141315.1 Gallionella sp.
GTCCGAATACAACGTGCTGGTGGATAGCGCCGGGCCTGTCATCATCGACTTGCCGCAAGCCATCAACGCAGCAGGCAACAACCAAGCCTGCAAAATGTTGCTGCGCGATGTTGAAAATCTCGCCACCTACTTCGGTCAATTTGCACCCGAACTGTTGCAAACTGACTACGGCATGGAGATGTGGACACTGTATCAAAGCAGCGCACTCACTCCGGAAAGCATTTTGTCCGGTTGTTATCAACGCGACGAAAAAACTGTTGACCTAAAGGGTGTGATGCGCGAAATCAGCGATACGCTCAAGGATGAAGAAGCACGGCAGATGGCGATCTCATTGCGTACGGGCCGCTAACACTTTGCAAAACCAATGCAGATGCCAATTTTGGGACGCTGTGCCAAAAAAAGTCACTTAATCCATCGGATAGTTGCTGCCAACCCATTGATATTTATAGCTGCCAATACTGGCACAGCTATTGCATGAATACAAACATCATTAACGGACTTCGATTTGCAAAAATGAGGTGTGCAAAGTAAACATCCCGTGAATATAAATTAGCTGCTCGCGTAGTTGTTTTACGCTGGCCGTCTGTGATTAAAAAAAACCCATTCGTCTGATTTTTTATACCACTTATCCGCACTTCTGAAATCCAGATATGCGGACTTAGTGCGGCTGGTATTTTCTGCTACTGTTTCTTCCACGCGGCGTTCATGCTGCGTCATTTTTAGTGGAAGGATCGATCATGAGTAAATTGATTAATGGTAATCACGAATGGGAACATCTCTATACGCAATTCAAACAATCGGGTAAGGAGCCGGTGTTATGTATGGTGAATAAGCGTACTAAAAAGTTAGCTTATTTTGATGTGACACTGAACAAGATGCTCTCGAAAAAAGAAGCTTTGCTTTATCGAGCGGATGTAACCGGTTTGCATGTCGTTTATTCGCAAGCAAGGTAATGTCCAGCCAATTTTTAACTCATTCCCAATGAGTTTCGAGCGGGTAACATTCCTGCTCGTAAATGTTGCAACCTAGCAAAGCAGCCAAATTTCCTGATAAGCTCAATGATGTTTTTTATTCATTGGGCTTATTCAGATGCAAACTCAAACTGACCACACTATTTTCCGCAAAGACTACACACCGCCTGGCTATTGGGTAGACACGGTAGAGATGGGCTTTGACCTTGACCCCATCGCAACCAATGTAAGTACGCGCATCGCCATGCGATGTAATCTATCTGCCGCCAACCCATCTTTGCAACTGCATGGTGAAGAATTAGAGTTGTTATCGTTGCGGATGAACGGAAATACGCTCAACGCGCAGCAAGACTACTCGCTGACCGGTGGACTTCTACAAATCTTTAATACGCCGGATGCCGTCATTTTGGAAATCGTCACGCGCATCCACCCCGGCAAAAACACCTCGTTGATGGGCGTGTATGTCTCCAATGGCAATTTTTTTAGCCAATGTGAAGCTCAGGGTTTTCGCAAGATCACTTACTTCCCGGATAGGCCCGATGTAATGGCGAAATACACCGTGATGTTACGTGCAGATAAAGCCAAATATCCGGTATTGTTGAGCAATGGCAATCTCATTGAGCAAGGTAATTTGGACGATGGTCGGCATTACTCCAAGTGGCAGGACCCGTTCAATAAACCGTCGTATTTATTCGCACTCGTCGCGGGGAATTTAGTCTGCCAAGAGGAGCACTACAAGCTGCAATCAGGTCGTGAAGTGTTACTGCAAGTCTGGGTCGAAGCGGGCAATCTCGATAAGACCTCACACGCCATGGAATCGTTAAAGAACAGCATACGTTGGGATGAACAACGCTTTGGTCTGGAGTTGGATTTAGAGCGATTTATGATCGTGGCGGTGAGTGACTTCAACATGGGTGCAATGGAAAACAAAGGCCTCAATATATTCAACACCAAGTATGTGTTAGCCAACCCGCGTATTGCCACGGATACTGATTACGCCAATATCGAAGCCGTCATCGGCCATGAGTATTTCCACAATTGGACGGGCAACCGCGTGACCTGCCGCGACTGGTTTCAACTCTCATTAAAAGAAGGACTGACGGTGTTTCGCGATCAGGAATTTTCCGCCGATATGGTGGGCACGGATAGTGGCCGGGCGGTTAAACGTATTGAAGATGTACGCGGCTTGCGGCAAGTGCAATTCGCTGAAGATTCCGGTCCTATGGCACATCCGGTTCGCCCTGACAGCTATGTTGAAATCAATAACTTTTACACTGCCACGATTTATGAAAAAGGCGCAGAAGTGGTACGCATGTATCAAACCTTGCTGGGTCGTGATGGCTTCCGCAAAGGCATGGATTTGTATTTTGCGCGCCATGACGGACAAGCGGTTTCCTGTGATGATTTCCGCGCCGCCATGTCTGATGCAAATGGCCGCAACATGAGCCAATTTGAACGTTGGTATAGTCAAGCTGGAACCCCACGTGTACAGGTGAACACGCATTACGACAGCAACGCACACACCTATGAGGTGAGCCTCACGCAAAGCAGTCCTATTTTGCCGCATCAACTCACGCCTAAGCCTTTACACATTCCAGTCGCAATCGGATTGCTGGACGAACAAGGACATGACATGGTGCTGCATTTGGATGGCGTGAAAATGACGCAAAAAACTTGCGTGCTGGAACTGACCCAAGCAAAGCAAACCTTTCGTTTCAGCAATGTGATGCAACATCCCACGCCATCGCTGCTGCGTAATTTCTCCGCGCCCGTTATCTTGGAGTACGACTACAGCGATAGTGAGTTGGTGCATTTACTTTCGTATGACAGCGACCCGTTCAATCGCTGGGAGGCAGGTCAACGCTTGGCGATGCAACGCCTGTTAACCCTCGTTGCGCAAGCACAAGCAGGCGAACCGCTAACCTTGGACGCACTATTCGTCGATGCCTTACGCACCACACTGCTGGATGAAACCCTAGACCCTGCTTTCCGCGAACAAGTGTTGAGCCTGCCTTCAGAAAGCGTGCTGGCAGAACAGTGTGCGGTGATAGACCCTCACGCTATCCATCGCGCGCGCCAGTTTATGCGCAGCACTTTGACGCTGAAGCTTAAAGCAGAATTCATCACGGTTTATCAAGCCAATCTCATGTCTGGTGAATATCGTCCCGATGCACAATCTGCCGCCAAACGTGGCTTGAAAAACCTATGCTTGTCTTACCTGTTGGAATGGGACAATGACAGCACCCTACAACTTGCGCTTGCCCAAGAACTTACGGCGAACAACATGACCGATAGGCAAGCCGCGCTCATCGGCTTAGTGCAACGCGATAAGGCGACACCGGCTTTGCAACGCTTCTATGATGATTTTTCCGACGAAGCGTTAGTCATCGACAAATGGTTTAGCATCCAAGCCAGCGCGCACCAATGTGATGTGCAAGCTATACGCAAACTGTTGCAACACCCTGCCTTCACGCTTAACAATCCCAATCGGGCACGGAGTTTAATTTTCAGTTTTTGCAATGCCAATCCCGTGCAGTTCCATGCACTGGATGGTAGCGGCTACACATTTTGGGCCGAGCAAGTTATCACACTCAATCGCATCAATCCGCAAACCGCCGCACGACTGGTACGCAGCTTGGATCATTGGAAAAAATATCAGACTGAATTAAAAGCCAAGATGCAAGCCGCACTACTGCTCGTCGCCAATGAAAAGGACTTATCCAAAGACGTGCGGGAGTTGGTTATGAAAGCTTCGGTGTGATGGCAAGCTTGATTATTCGCTTGGAGCGTGATGAAATTCAGCCAATCGTGGTTGCACCTAAATTGTTAGCCATGTTGATGAGTGCCTCACATATCATTTTGGCGAAATTTGATTGCGATGCAACAAATGGAATTGGTCTAATTAATTTGTCCGGCATTTTGCGGGACATATTCGGTAATGAGATGGCGATATAAAATCTTGAAGCCGTAGCCAGTCATAAAACGTCACCTACAAATCTGGATTTAACATCGCTTCGGTTAAGTTCTTGAATAAGAGAAAGATACAATGGAGCAGTATTTACAGCTAGTTAACGCAACAACAAAATTCATTCGAGTAAGTGTATTGCTGGTGGGAGTGTCGCTAAGTGCCATCGCATATGCCGCCGATATCCAAGTAAGCAGTGCTTGGGCAAGAGCGACTTTACCGGGGCAGGATGTGGGTATGGTGAGTTTGATTATCACCAGTAAGCAAGCGGCAAAGTTGGTTGGAATATCCAGCACAGCTTGCAAATCGGTGGAGATGCATAGTATGACTCACGAAAACAATATGATGAAAATGCGCGAAGTGAAGACCATCCCTTTGCCTGCAGGTGAGACGATAGATTTTGACGAAGAAGGCTATCACTTGATGTTGATTGGATTAAAGGCACCACTTATTGCTGGCGAAAAGCTGCCGTTAACATTGCGGGTCAAGCAAGCCAATCAACGTGTGGTTAAAGCTAATATACAAGCCGAAGTAAAATCCGTGACGACTACGCAAACTCAAGATTGAGTTTTTCAGTAAGCGTTTGCTTTCATCAAATGATAGGTGGCGTATGCCACCTATTTGTTTTCTGGTGTAGAATCCGCCGCAAATTTTACAAGGAATAATCATGCCGCTTTCCGCTGCTTCTGCCGAACTAAAAGCCCACGTTCTTGCTGAGGCCTTGCCTTACATCCAGCGTTTTTTCGATAAAACCATCGTGATTAAATACGGCGGAAACGCGATGACGGATCCTGCTTTGCAGGAAGGTTTTGCGCGCGATGTGGTGTTATTAAAATTGGTGGGAATGAATCCTGTCGTAGTACATGGTGGTGGCCCGCAAATCAACGACATGCTGAAGCGCGTGGGTAAGCAAGGCGAGTTTATTCAAGGCATGCGCGTCACCGATGAAGAGACCATGGATGTGGTTGAAATGGTGCTGGGCAAGGTTAACAAAGACATCGTTAATTTGATCAATCGTTATGGCGGCAAAGCGGTCGGATTGACTGGGCAAGATAGCGCGTTTATCCGCGCTAAGAAATTGCTGCTGGAGAGCACCGATGAGCCTGGCAAGATGCTCGACATCGGCTTGGTTGGCGACATTGATAAGATCGACCCCTCGATTATTTCCTTCCTGGATTCGGGCGACTTTATTCCGGTGATTGCACCCATCGGCGTAGGGCCGGATGGCGAGACGCTGAATATCAATGCTGACGTTGTATCTGGCAAGTTGGCGGAAATACTTAACGCAGAAAAATTAGTGTTGCTGACCAACACACCCGGCGTGTTAGATAAAGACGGTAAGTTGCTGACGGGATTAACGCCGAAACAAATTGAAGAATTGGTTGTGGACGGCACACTGTCTGGCGGTATGTTGCCCAAGATCGGCTCTGCGCTTGATGCCGCGCGAGGCGGGGTACGTTCGGTGCATATCATTGATGGTCGAGTGCAGCATGCGCTGCTGTTAGAAATTCTCACCGATGAAGGTGTTGGGACGCTCATTAAGAGCAAGTGATGAAAGCCGTTATATTCCTCCGTCCGTTCGTGGTGAGTAGCCTTGCATTGCGAGGCGTATCGAACCATCCGTATCCTTCGATACGGGGCTAAGCCCCTACTCAGGACGAGCGGACTAAAGGTATGTCAATGAAAGCACGCGTATGGATTTTTGATTTAGACAATACTTTGCATAACGCAACCCCGCACATTTTTCCTCACATCAATCGCAGTATGACCGCGTATTTACAGCAGCATTTGCAATTGGATGAGGTCGCTGCAAATACCTTGCGCATCGATTATTGGCAGCGTTATGGCGCAACGTTAACGGGCATGATGCGGCATCATGGCACGGATCCTGATCATTTTTTGCAGCAGACACATCAGTTCCCTGAGTTGGACAAAATGGTGTTGCGTGAACCGCGCTTGAGCCATGTGTTGAAAGCGTTGCCGGGTAAAAAAATCGTGTTTTCCAATGCGCCGCAACATTATGCCTATGCGGTATTAAAGCTGTTGCGCATTGATGGTTTGTTTGATGATGTGATGGCCATAGAGCACGCGGGTTTTCGACCCAAGCCAGACAGCTTTGGTTTCTTGAGGCTGCTGAGAAAGCACAAAGTGAAAGCCGCGCAGTGCGTGATGGTGGAAGACAGTCTGGATAATTTACGCACCGCCAAAAAATTGGGCATGCGCACGGTGTGGGTAAATGCAGGGCAGCAAAATGAAGCGTGTGTGGATGTAAAAGTTCGTGATGTGATGCAGTTGCCGAAAATGTTAAATCATTTGAACTGAGGAAGAAAAAATATGGCAAGTAAACCCGGTGAAAGAAAGCTGCAAATCCTGCAAACTGTGGCGCAAATGTTGGAACAGCCCAAGGTAGAAAAAATCACTACTGCTGCGCTCGCGGCGCGATTGGATATTTCTGAAGCAGCGCTGTATCGGCACTTTGCCAGCAAAGCGCAGATGTTCGAAGGGTTGATCGAGTTTATCGAACAAACCATATTCGGTTTGATCAATAAAATTACTCAAGAAGAAAAAAGTGGCAGCAAACAAATCGAAGCCATCATGTCGATGTTGTTAGGCTTTGCGCAACAAAATCGCGGTATGGCGCGCGTGCTGATTGGCGATGCACTGGTGAACGAAGATGAGCGCTTGCAGCAGCGCATCAATCAGCTGCTGGATCGCATTGAATCCACGCTTAAGCAATCGTTGCGTATGGCAGCTACGCAGGGAGAAATGGGCGAGGCTGTGGATGTGGGTGCGCATGCAAATGTGCTAGTGTGCTTTGTGATTGGTCGTTGGCAACAGTTTGCCAAGAGTGGTTTTACACGAGAACCATTGGTGCAGTGGTCAGCGCAACGAGCGATTTTATTAGAACGAAAAAACTAAAATCTGTCATTCCCGCGAAAGCGGGAATCCAGCGGTTTTATTCAAAGTGTTTTTTGGTTTTGTCCCCGCTTTGCGGGGGATTTTTTAATTGACTGGATTCCCGCTTTCGCGGGATAACCAGCGACTTGCCAGCTTGCTGGCTTAGTCGAATGGCTAGTAGTATTTCTAATGACGGCATCTGAAAGTAAGGTGGTAAAAAATGATTTTAATTCTCAACGCTCAAGTTAACCAAAACACGCCAGAATACCAACAACTGTTGTCGCATTTGGCGACACTAAAGGGCATCAAAACCCGCGTGCATATTGAGCCTGGCAGTGTCACCAGCCTGACTGAAATATATTTAATTGGCGACACCAAATCGTTAGATTTGGAGACAATGCAAAGCTTGCCATGCGTTGAACGTGTGGTGCGAGTGTCTGAAGAGTATCGTATTTTGGGTCGGCATAAAGATGACCAGCGCCCTACCCATTTCGATTACAACGGGGTGCGTTTTGGTCAGGATACGTTGAATGTATTTGCCGGATTGTGCGCGGTGGATAATCGCGAGCATGTCGAGATCATGATGAAGGCGGTGCGCGATAACGGTCAGGTGTGTACGCGCATGGGTGCATATAAGCCACGCACTAGCCCGTATGCGTTTCAGGGGCATGGTAAAAATTGCTTGAATTATGTTTTTGAATTGGCGGGCAAGTACGACATCAAAGTCATCGCGATGGAAATCACGCATGAATCTCACCTCAACGAAATTAAAGAAGCGCTACATCAGACGGGTAATCCAACCGGTGTGATGTTACAAATCGGTACGCGCAATACACAAAATTTCGAGTTGCTGAAAATCGTTGGGCGACAAACTGAGATGCCAATTCTGCTTAAACGCGGTTTTGGTATTACCTTAGACGAATCGCTGAATGCCGCAGAATATCTGGCTTCAGAAGGTAATCGCAATGTGGTGTTTGGGCTGCGCGGCATGAAGACCAACATGGGCGATCCACATCGCAACTTCGTCGATTTTTCACACGTGCCAGTGGTAAAACGTTTGACGCGTATGCCAGTGTGTATTGATCCGTCGCATTCAGTCGGCTCGCGGCAAGCCTCGCCAGACGGCATCCTCGACATGATGCAAGTAACTGCGCAAGGCATCATCGCGGGGGCAAATATGGTGTTGGTGGATTTTCATCCTGCTCCGCCTAAAGCCTTGGTGGATGGTCCGCAAGCGATGCTACTTAAAGAGCTGCCGTATTTTCTGGAAGATGTGCAGATTGCGCGCGAGGCATATCTCAAGCGTGTAGCGTTACGTCAACGTCAGTTGTAGTGGTTAAACCGGCCTGTCGGGTTGAGCGAGAATCCGTCCGCGCGATAGGCCTTCCATTTTCTCGAATCTTCCAGATTGATGACTTTGCTCTCAGTGCGAATTCCGTTTTTGTTGGGTACATGGCCTTCTAGCCATTTCATGATGGGCAGTAACTCGCGCCTTTCTTTTGCTGTGACGATTTCATCCATTTCAAACACCCCCAAGCCTTTTGCCACGGCTTGTAGATAACGATCTGAATCGCTGATGCTGGTGAGGATAGGCAATTTTAATGCACACAGAAAGTTCTCAAGCGACGCATACATGGCGGCAGAATCACTGCGCACTCGGTTGGCTACAACGGCGACTTTTGCTGTGGAACTGCGTACGCCCCCAGTTAAATACAAATCTTTGATGAAGTCAGCTGTGGCATGAATATCGATGGGTGAGGGTGCAACGGGGATGAGGATGTAGTTGGCTTTGCGAACCAGCTCTTGTAGGAGCAAGCCTTTTGTGCCGGCAGGGGCATCCAGAATTAGCATTTCGGTATCAGTAGGTATCCAGGCCTGTATGCTGCGCTGTATCACTGCACCCTTGGGCGGCACGGCATTCGCACCATGAATTTTTTCTATGTGGCTAGGACGTAATTTCAACCATTGCAGGCTGGATCCTTGAGAATCGTAATCCATAAGCGCGGTTTTGCATTTCTTGCTGGCATAGTAACTTGCCAGATTGGTACTCAAAGTGGTTTTCCCTGAACCGCCCTTAGAGTTGATGACTAATACCGTAAGCATGGATTTCTCATTAAGCTGAAATACGATTGATAGGTATAAGTTCTGGCAAATAGAACTGCATCCGATACCCAGAAGCGTATTTAGTTCATTGTGTAGCAAAATTGCGTGCTGCAAGGTTTTGAATATAGCTAGAAAACTCAGGGTCTTCACCGTTTAGTAAGGCGGGCAAGGCAGCGCGAAAGTCGGCACGGTTACACCATTCGCCCATATAGTCTTCCCATGAGCGCCACCGGCGCAGCTGTTTGACGGACATCTTTTCTTCGTACAGCAGCAAGTAAGCGCGCTCGAATAATGAGATCAACATGCTAAAAATAATGAACATGCGTTCACGTTGTTCAACAGAAAGTGCAGGCGTTTCCTCGATAGCGAAGATATGTAGATCAGGATGTTCGAGTGCGATCTTGAGGAAATCTTGATAGTTGTCCGAAAGGAGTTGATAGACTTCCTCCTCTTCGTTATCGCGTTCTTTGCGTTGCTCAAAGATAAATACAGAAATCGCCAGCGGCAGGCCGATAACGGTCACCACGTAACTCATCAACTCCCACGTTTCTAGCGTCGACACCAGGTAAATTCCTTATTTTAAATACTCCGTAATTTTTGATGTGAGTATGTTGCTATCTTACAAGTTATCCAACTAAATTGGCATGGCTTGGAACTTCAATTCGGCGAGGAGGTCAACCGAAGCGGTCATTGGCGAGTTATGGTTACCGAGGTGTCCCCGTCGTTTTTGTTTGTTAAATTACTTTTGGAGTTCTCATGAAAAAAGCAATATCCGTATTGATCGCCGCGGCTTCATTCGCTGCAATGACTGCTCATGCCGCCCCTGCCTCAGTCAGCGGCAAAGTCTCATTAAGCCCCGCACTCGCAGGAAAAGTTTCGCCAACCGACACGGTGTTCATCTTGGCACGTGCCGCACAAGGCCCAAGAATGCCGCTCGCCGTATTTCGCAAGCAAGTAAAAGACTTACCGATTGAATTTACCTTGGATGACACAATGGCGATGCAGCCACAAATGAAGCTGTCCAACTTTGACCAAGTCGTTGTGGCAGCGCGCGTATCAAAATCAGGCGGCGCAATGTCACAGGCTGGCGATTTTGAAGGTTTGTCAGCAACGATTAAACCGGGAACTAAAGGCTTGAATATTGTGATTGATACTGTCGTTAAATAAACGTCTTCCTCAATTCGCAGAAACGGTATCCGTTACATTTGGATACCGTTTTTTCATTTCTAGACCTTGAAAAATCAGACCAGAGTTCTTATATTTAGCAACGCAGTAGGTTAAGTACCCAGCCTGCTCAATTCATATTTATTTTCTTTATTTTGGAGGATATATCTATGCGTACTACTCATTCCAAATCCCATTTGTGCGCCGCTTTTGGTTGCCAGTTTTTAGTTGGGTTATAAGGAGATCAGGGAAATGAAATTAAACAATCAATCGTCTTTTAAGCAAGCCGTGATTTCGGTTGCGATTGCGGTTATTTTGGCAGGTGGATACGAAGCTTACGCGCACCGCGATCATTCGGTTATCCCAGTAGCCGTGGCGGCGCAAACTGAGGTGCAATCATCACGCAAAGCAACCGTTACCTTGCCGGATTTCGCCGAAATTGCCGCACAACAAGGCGCGGCGGTGGTGAACATCAGCGTATCGGGCAGCGCGCCCAATGGCATGTCTGGCTTTCCCGGTTTTCCTCAGGTTGATCCCAACGATCCGTTCTACGATTTTTTCCGCCGCTTTCAAATGCCTTCCCAGCCGCAAGGTAGAACGCCTACACACGGCATGGGCTCCGGTTTTATCGTGAGTTCGGATGGTGTCATCATCACTAATGCGCATGTGGTCGATGGCGCGGATGAGGTCATCGTCAAACTCACCGATAAACGCGAGTTCAAGGCCAAGGTGAAAGGGCAGGATAAATTCTCCGATGTGGCGGTGTTGAAAATCGATGCCAAAGATTTGCCTGTGGTAAAAATTGGTAATCCACAAAGTGCTCGCGTAGGCGAGTGGGTCATCGCAATCGGTTCACCGTTTGGTTTTGAGAACACCGTGACGGCAGGCATCATCTCGGCGAAATCTCGTTCGCTGGAGGACGAAGGCAACGTGCCATTCCTGCAAACTGATGTGGCCGTTAATCCGGGTAACTCAGGCGGGCCACTGTTCAATATGAACGGTGAAGTGATCGGCATCAACTCGCAAATCTTTAGTCGCAGCGGTGGCTATCAAGGCTTGTCATTTGCTATTCCCATTGATGTGGCGATGAAAGTGGAAAAGCAGTTAGTGAGTAACGGCAAAGTGAGTCGCGGTCGTTTGGGTGTGATGATCCAAGAGGTGAACCAACAACTCGCCGACACCTTTGGGCTGGATAAACCCACCGGTGCGCTGGTCAGCTCGGTGGAAGATGGCAGCCCCGCTGATA
>JABFRF010000099.1 GCA_013141315.1 Gallionella sp.
CTTCCCTTCAAAGAAATCGCCCCAGAGTATTACCAGCCTGGTAGCCCTAGCCGTCCTTCGATCAAAGAGGCGATGCGTGAAGGCCAAGAGTTGTTGGTGCAAGTCGAAAAAGACGAGCGCGGCAATAAAGGCGCGGCACTCACCACCTTCATCAGCTTGGCGGGTCGCTACATCGTATTGATGCCAAACAACCCAAGCGGTGGCGGTGTATCACGCCGCATCGAGGGTGAAGAACGCAACGAGTTACGCGAAGTGTTATCGCATGTAGAAGTGCCACAAGGCATGAGCATCATCGCGCGCACTGCCGGCATTGGACGCAATGAAGAAGAATTACAGTGGGATTTGGACTACCTCAAGCAATTGTGGGATGCCATCGAAGGCGCGGCAGCATCTGAAAAGGCACCGTCGCTGATCTATCTGGAAAGCAGCTTGGTGGTTCGCGCCATCCGCGATTATTTCAACCCGGAAATCGGCGAAATCCTGATCGACACCGAAGACGTGTATCAACAAGCTTTGGCGTTTATGAGTACCGTGATGCCGAACAACGTAGACCGCATCAAGCGCTATGTCGATGATGTGCCATTGTTCTCACGTTTCCAAATCGAACATCAAATCGAATCGGCTCACGCCCGCGAAGTGCGCTTGCCTTCTGGCGGCGCGATTGTGATCGACCATACCGAAGCGCTCACCGCAATCGACATTAACTCGGCACGTGCGACTAAAGGCTCTGATATTGAAGCCACGGCATTCAACACCAACCTCGAAGCGGCAGAAGAAATCGCCCGCCAATTGCGCTTGCGTGACTTAGGTGGCTTGGTCGTTATCGACTTCATCGACATGGAAAACACGCGCAATCAACGCGAAGTGGAAAACCGTTTGCGCGACTCGTTGCACTACGATCGTGCGCGTGTTCAGACTGCAAAAATCTCGCGCTTTGGCCTGTTGGAATTATCCCGTCAACGTCTGCAACCAAGCCTGAGCGAAAGCAACCACATCGCTTGCCCACGTTGCAGCGGTATCGGTCATATACGTGGCACGGAATCTTCTGCATTGCATATCCTGCGTATCATTCAGGAAGAAGCAATGAAAGAAAGCAGCACAGCCATCCACGTGCAAGTACCCGTGGATGTTGCTACTTTTCTGCTGAATGAAAAACGCAGCGATATTCACCTAGTTGAGTCACGCCTGAAAGTGGCGATTACGCTGATTCCTAACCCGCACATGGAAACGCCTAACTACACCATTAGCCGCCTGCGTCTTGATGACATGAGCAGCGACATGTTGCAGGCCAGCTACAAATTGGTGGAAAAACCAGCTGATGATAAGCCGCTGCATGCTGGGCAAGAGCAGCAAAAAGCTACCCGCGCAAAAGCGGTCGTGCAAGGTGTAACCCCAGCACAACCTGCACCTATGCAAACTGAGCAAGTACAAGTTTCATTGTTCGGAAAATTCATGGCTTGGATGAAATCGTTTGGTGAAGAAGCGCAGCCAGCAGCAAAACCCGCAGCACTTAATCGGCCTCGCAACGGGTCTCGTCCTGAGCGCAGTGAACGCGGCGAAGGTGGCAATAAGCGTCGTGAGCGTGGTGGGCGTAAAGACGGGAACGAAGCGGGCAAAAATCGTGACCGCAACGAACCGCGTAACAAGCCAGCTTCAGCTGAAGTTGCCGCTAAGCCTCAAGAGTCGATTGAGCCGCGTGAATCACGCGAGCCACGTCAACCTAGACCTCCTCGTCCTCCTCGTGCAGCAAATGAAAATACTCAGCAACCACGCGGTGTAGCTAACCAAAATGCACAGCCTGTCGCCGCTCAAGAAAAGCCCGTATTAGAAATTCAGGCATCCGCACCTGCGATGGAACAAGCTGAAACAGGTGGCTCACCAAGCGCCCGTCGTCGAGGTCGTCGCGGTGGTCGTCGTGAGCGTGAACAGCGTGAAGGCGCAGCACAAGCTACGGCACCAGTCTCGCAAAATGGCGAAGCCGTCATGGTGCAGCAATCATTCGTGCAAATGGATACCGCGCCCGCAACGCCTGTCATCAATGTAAAACCGACAGAGTACATTGCGATCCCTGAAGGCTACGTTTACCCAAGCGAATATGTTGCGATGCCGACAGCAAGTGCTGTTATCGCTACCCCTGTAACACCAAAGGCCAGCAGCAACCCCAACTTAATTCAGATTGAAACTGATCCCAATAAAGCGCAGGCAGTTGCGAGCATGTCAGCAAATTACACTGACAAACCCGCTACTCGTCGTCGCACACGTCAACGCGAAGTGTATGTTGAGAGTGAACCGTTAGTACAAATCGAAACGCATCACTAAGTTGCATTTCAATTAGGAATAAAGAAGCCGCACGACTCTCATCGTGCGGCTTCTTTATGAATCAAAACAATCATGCAGCGACCAACTCCTTAGAGATCGAGATGCTCAGCTTAACTGTACCGATCTACTTTTTCGCTCAATAGAAACTAATGATATAACGCCAAGTCCCACTGCAAACCAAAGTGTAGCTAGGCGAATTATGACAGTCGCTGCAACAGCTTGCGGTTGAGCGACATTGTTCATAATGAGCAATGTGACCATGGTGGCTTCCGTTCCACCAAGACCTCCTGGCAAAAAACTAATTGCACCGACTAGCATGGAAAAGGCGTAGATGAATAGCGCAACCTGAAGTGATATGTCACTGCCGAGCGTATGCATGATGTAGTAAAAAGCCACGCCTTCCGCCCCCCACGCCACCAGCCCCAACGCAATGCCAAGCAGCAACATGGGAAATCTAAAACAACGTCCGGAATGCAGCACAATCTCAATGCTATGCCCAACTAGCGCCCCAAATCGATTTGGTATTCGATCCTGGACAAACATTTCTAGCGTTTTTAACCATCGAGTTTGTTGAAGAACCACCAGCACTACCAAAATCACACTTGCCAAAATCGCCACGACAACTTGTGCTTGCGGATACACCCACAATCCTAGGGCAACAAGCATCAGCATACTGATAAGGTTTGAAAAATGCTCCGAGAAAAAAGCTGCAAGGCTTTCTGGGTAAGTCACGCCATGATGCTTGAGGAATAAGCCACGTATGGCCTCCCCCGCTTTTCCTGGGAGAATAGTCAATCCAAATCCCGCGATATAAATGCGCAAACTCTCTCGAAAGGAAATCTTATGTCCCAGTAGCGCAAGAAATTTTTGCCAGCGTACGAAACGCAATCCGTAATTCACCAAGGAAAGTGCTAGGGCGATAAATATGCCAATGAAGCCGACTCGAAGGAATGACTCAACTACTTCACGCCAACCACCCCACACAGAGAACAGCAAATAGCCAATTGCGCTAATCAACACAATCAGCAGCAGTGCGCTAAAGCGCCAACCACTCAGAATGATATTGGTCATGCAATCAGCAATATTGTAGCGAGCAACCATGCTCCCACTACAATGAACAGATGAGGGTCGCGTATTAAATCATGAGAAGGATCTCCGCCCCGACTTTGGTGATGCAATAGGTAGATGTAACGAAACACACCATACATCACGAACGGCAAGGTATAGATCAAGTTGGGAGTGCCATGGATGCGTATCGTATCCACATTCATGGTGTAGAGGCTGTAACTCATAATCAGCCCGGCGGCGGTTACACCTATCATCTTGTCCAGTAGCACCGGGCTATAATGCTCCAATACTTTGCGATGTGCGGATTTATCCTCAGTCAGGGCAATGATTTCCGCACGGCGTTTGGTAAAACCGAGAAACAGCGTCACCATCAGTCCGCACAGCAGCAGCCACTGCGAGGGAGGAATGCCAATTCCCAACGTACCCGCAAGAATGCGCAACATAAAACCCGTGGCGATAATGAATACATCCAGAATCACCACATGCTTGAGACGCAGCGAGTACGCAATGTTCATCAACGCGTAACCCAGCAAAATAAACAATACTGTGGGTGATACGCTATATGCCAGTCCCAAGCCAACTGCGCCCAACATTGCGGCAAGCATTAGCGCAGCCGGGATAGAAACCAGGCCTGCCGCTAACGGTCGTTTACGTTTTTTCGGATGCTGCTTATCTTGCTCGACATCAACGATGTCGTTAATCGTGTAAATCGCACTGGACAGCAAACAGAATGCGGCAAATACAGTTACCGCGCCTATCGCCAAATTCGTATTGCTCCACGCGTGACCAAACAATAATCCCGCAAAAACGAAGGCGTTCTTTACCCACTGGTAGGGGCGCATCAATCGAAGTAATTTGAACATGTTTTGCAATTAGCTTGGGATGTTCCGATAGTAAGGGTAATCAGCATAAGCCAGCAACTCCGTATCACCATTGCTGTCACCATAAGCGTACAAAGTGTAACTCTCTCTGTTGCCTAATAGCTTTTCAAGTCGCTTTACTTTTTCAGTACCAAAACAGTTTGAACCTAATAATTTTCCAGTGAGCCTCTCACTGTGTAGCGTTTCAATTTGTGTAGCGAGTACATCATCAAAACCCGAATTGATCGCCCAAGGTCGCAAGTAAATTTCCAGCGATGCGCTGATAACTACACAATGGTGTCCTTGTTGCTTGTGCCAAACCAGGCGTTGCATGGCTTCAGGGCGAAGTAATTGCGGCAGCCCTTCTAGAGCAAATTGGTTCGCCTTGCCCTGTAACACATCCAATCTCATGCCAGACAGAAAACAAATAAACACGCGTTCTTTGGCAATGTCATTGCGTATCAAACCCAAGCCGTAGCTGGCCAGCATTGGTGTCAGCATAATGAGGTGACGGATAAATGCACGCCACCCAACAACAAAAAGTAAAAACGGAAACATCGTGTCGCGCCGCGTCAACGTACCGTCAAAATCAAATGCCGCGACGATGGGTTTAACCACTTCACTCACAACTTCATCCGCTTGAAGATAGGCTCAGGAATACACTTGATGATAAGCATGATGTAACGCCAGAACCAGGGGAGATAAACCACATCCGCCGACTTACCCAACGAACCAACAATACGCTCGCCCAGGTATTGTGGTGATGCCACCAAAAATAATCCCGGCAACCCATACGTCATGGCAGTATCGACAAAGCCGGGTTTGATGGTGATGACCCGCACGCCACGGGCATACAAGCGATTGCTCAGGCCTTGCAAATACAAGCTGAGCGCGCCTTTCGCCGCACCATACACATAGTTGCTCTGTCTACCCCTATCGCCCGCCACCGAAGCAATGCCGATAATGAAACCATGCTGCAGTAACTCTAAGTAATTTGCGCAGATGCTAAGGATAGAAACTGCACCAGTAAAATTAATGGCTATGACTTTTTTACCCACACTGAAATCTCTTGCCAACACTTGGTCACCGAGATAACCAAAAGCCAATACCACCCCAGAAATAGTTGGCATGATGGCAATGACGGACTTGAAAAATGCCTCATGCGTCTCTGTTGCTTCCGCATCAAACAATCCGAAATGCACTTCAATTCCAAAACGTAATCTTAAGTCAGCTGAAATCCGCCGCAATTCGTCTTCGTCTCGCGATGCGAGATACAAGGTGTCACCTCGTGCAGCGAACGCCACAGCCGTGGCACGTGCAATAGCTGAAGTAGCACCCAATATCAAGACTGCATCACTCATCTTGTTCCCTCATTTATGCTCAAACGACGTGATAGGCTGGAACTGAATTTATTTTCAGGATCTATTCTCTGTTTAATCTTGAGCCATTCATCATAACGTGGGTACATGGAGCAAAACGAATCGGCAGAAAGGCGCGCATCTTTGGCAAGATACACCCGTCCGCCATAACGAAGAACGATTTCGTCCAGTTCGTTTAACAAGACGAATAACCCTTCGTCACGAATCGGCAAGTCCAGTGCGAGGGTGTAACCTGCGATTGGAAAAGAAAGCATTCCCCTACCCTCCGCACCCAGTCTTTTCAACACGGCGAGAAAAGACGGACGACGACTCGCTGATAGCTTTTGCAATAATAACGTGATGCCCTCAAACGCTAGGCTGTCAGGAACTACACATTGGTACTGCACAAAACCGCGCTTGCCGTACATGCGATTCCACTGTCCAATCGTATCTAGCGGATAAAAAAATGAATCGTAACTACTTATAAATGGTTCACGTTTGCCGCTTTCTCGTTTGTAGTACAGGGCATTGAACATTGAGACACTCGACGAATTCAACATCCAGGATGGACAGTCAAATGGAATGGAACGATTTATTTTGGGTATATTCGTACTGTGAAAGTTATTTGACAACTCATCTTCCACCGCGTGATGTCCACACATCACCACGCCTCTACCTAACAGAGAACCACTAGCCATACTATCTATCCACGCAACGCTGTAACGATCATCAATCATCGCATCCTGCATCAAACTAAACATCTGCCCTAAATTTTCAGCAGTATGATTTTGCACCTTCACATACCCACTTTGTATCGGGGTAAGCTTGAGCGTTACCTCACCGATGATGCCGGTCAGACCCATGCCGCCAACCGTCGCCCAGAATAGCGCTGAATTCTCGGTTGACGAACATAACAGCTGGCTACCGTCAGCCAAAATCAGCTCTATGGAAATGACGTGGTCACCAAACGAACCTTCGTGATGATGGTTCTTGCCATGTACATCTGCCGCAACACAACCTCCTAGCGAAACGAATTTTGTGCCAGGTGTAACAGGTAGAAACCAACCCTTGGGAACAATCACCTCTAAAATATCAGCCAGTGTCACGCCTGCTTCGGAACGCAAAATACCACGTTGCACATCTAGCTCAAGCAAGCGATTCACCCGCTCAGTTAATAGCACGTAAGCATTTTCGTTCAGTGCGGCATCACCATAACTGCGCCCTTGGCCTCTGGCAATTTGGCTATGTACACTGGAACTTAAATCGACGTATCGCTCTGGGCGCTCCAATTCACAGGAATAAGTTGGATAACGACCCCAGCCGGTAAGATTCGTGGTTAATGTGGGCATAAAATAGGCTGTAGAGTTGCTGATTAAAATAAACTAAGGTCTTACAAAACTTACGCTAGATGAGGAATATTTAATCCCGCCATATTGAATCAATAAACTTTCCAAAGCTATTGAATTTTTATAATTTGGAGAAATTGCGTACAGATCGTAACGACGACGAGCAAGATCATAGCTACCCAAACCCATCAACTTCCTTAAAGAAATCTTGGAAGCATTCTCTTTCAAAAAGGGAACTAAAACTACGTTGTAGTTAGATGATTGAATATAAGAGATCAAAACTTCACATTGATTTCCCCAAGTTTTATTTTCATACACCTTCTCGGGAACTTTTTGCCTCAATAAGGAAAGCTGACAATGGCCTACGATCAAATCGTAATTTTCAGTTTGTAAATCTGAAACCCGAATTAAATTATGCGCATATTTAGGGGTGTTCAGGCCCCAACTATCATGCGTTAACCAATTACTATAATAGGCTAAGCGCCCAGCTTCGGTTACCAGCATCTTCCCGCCGAATCCACTTAAATCGCGAGAGATGTAATAAGTATTCTCATCCGCCGAGTCTAAAATATCTTTCAAGGTTGCTGTAGTTGTAGGTATTGATAGCATGGTAGAGGTGATTGCGAATACCACCAAGGGTATAAGTTTTTTTTCAAAGGACAAAAGCAGCATTGCCCCAAAAAACATAGGCGCTAAAAAGCGATTGCCGATATTTTGTTCTAGCTGCATGACTGAGTAGAATAAACAGGGTAAAGCAAAAAAAACGATCAAGTGTCTTAAGTAAATTCGACGAGATTGAACAAAAAATATCGTCAGCAATGAGGGAATCAAAGCTATTCCAACGGCCTTCAAAGATTGAATCCAAAATACAAATAAATCTCTATGCCCTGAAGCTTTAACTAGGAATGGAAGTGGCAACCATTCCGAAAAATACCAGGCCCGCCATAAAAAATAGACCACGCCAGGAACTAGCAGATGACTAATAAACTCGAGCCATTTTTTTTTCAGCGCTGTTTTTTCTTGCACTGTTAAAAAGCTGAGTAACACTAGTCCAGCACCCCAAACCACTCCATCTGGTCTTATCAAGCAAAGTATTAGGATTGATAAATAGAGGCCGGGCTTCTTATTCAGTACCAAGTGAAGACACCAGCAATAAACCGCTGAAAAAAATATCGCACTAAATCCGAGCAATGAAGAATAAAAATAGGCGGAAGTCAGCAGAGCGATCACCACCACAACTTTAGCCTTCCCTGATTGCACCAGCGTAATCAAAATCATCACACCAATAAAATTCAGTAACAGACTAGAAAAAAACTCAGTGGAGCCGACTTTTTTTAACACAGCGATGCACAACATCCAAAGAAAATCCGTTGCACCTTCGATTGGTATATTCGCTCCCCCATAGGAAATCACTCCGGTGTGAGCTAGATTCTTAGCATATTCATAGAGGATCACCGCATCTTCGGCTGGAATTGTAAATTTATACGCCAATATAAAAAGCGGTAGCAGTAACAGCCCAACAATAGATAGGTAATAACGATTATTCATTTCTGTGATTATGCTAAGCGAATAAAACAGTCTTGATAAAGACAATTTAAGAATTCGAAGCTACCCATGGGCAATAAAATAAAAATGGGGTTGAACATTTCTGCTCTAACCCATTGTGTTTTTTGGTAGGCACGAATGGACTCGAACCATCGACCCCTTGGATGTCGACCAATAATTTTTACATAAAATATTGATTTTATTAACTTTGTTAAGGTCTGGCCGTTGCATCCATGCCCTACAATGCACAAGGATGCACGACCGTGTCCCGCAAAATTCCCGCAAGGCTGAGACAGCGTGTCGCATTATCCGAGCGTAGCCACCATCTCAATCCTAGGTGCAATCGAACGGACGACTTTTTGAATCCCGTGTCCAGGATTTGCCTGTCTCTGTGATACAACCAAACCCATTCTTTCCAGCAAGCTGACATCCTTGGTCACTGCCGAGCGATTTCGGTGCAAGTTATTTGACAGCTCACTAATTGTCATGGGTTCACGAATAACCTCTGCCATTAGGCGACGACGCGCTTCCGATAAGACCGTAAACATACGTTGGGGATCTTCAAACGAGAGTGTTACCGTTCCTTCAAATTTACCGCCTTGATCGGCTCGACGTGCAGCACTCTGAGCGCGTTCAAAGAACTCTGCAATATTTCCAGTACGGACGATTTGTTTGGTCATTTTTTCGTTTTCCTGTGTTTGCTGACTATTTCTAGCCATTCATTCTGGAATCGTTGCAATATTGCGTCGTAGCTTACGAAATCAACCTCTACAACTTCCCCCATATAATGTCGGTGATGAAAGCCGTGTGCATTGTCAAATCCTAAAACCCGTCCGTTGTCGCCTCGGTATAGGGTATGGTTAATGTAGGCAAGGTTGTACCTTGTTACAATATCTTTACTCTTCTCAACGTATCCCCATACCTCGTAACTTAAAATGCCGCCACCTGATTTCGGTTTGAGTTCGAAGCGTTCTTGCTCCAGCAGAGTTTCTTTTCGGGATTTTGGCATGCACGCTCCAGATGTGCCTTATCATATCACACCTGAATAATTGTTCCAGCCAAAACAAAAAGTGTGTATGCAACATTCCTGAACAAAAAAGCGGTTGTCTAGGTTTTGCTGGGGCATAAGAATGGTGATATTACCTCGCACTATTCTGCGCCTGAGTTGTTGGAAGCTGCCAATCGTGTGTGTGGGGGAGAGTCCCGCAAAAGTCCCGCAATGACTTTGCTGAAAAGAAAAATCGCCTAGCGGGTTAACACTAAGCGATTGATTTACAACTGAGTATTGGTAGGCACGAATGGACTCGAACCATCGACCCCTTGGATGCCGAGAGGGAAGGCAATAATTTAGGGTCTTAGGAAGTTAAGCGCAAACTAAAGTGTGCTAACTTACTGAGATGGCTGTTAAAAACAGATACTACAAGCGTTCTCGAATCAGTGAAGCGAAATTCAGGCAACTGATCCGTTACTTTGCAATGGATTTTACCGCAACCGATACGGCTCAATTGACGGATATATCGCTCCGCTCGGTGAACACCATTTACCTTAAACTGCGTCGACAGATCGCAGTGGTGTGTGAACAACAATCGCCGCTGCAAGGTGCAGTAGAAGTCGATGAATCGTACTTTGGTGCGCGCCGCGTCAGAGGCAAGCGAGGTCGCGGTGCTTACGGCAAAACGATTGTGTTTGGATTGTTGAAGCGAGACGGCATGGTGTATACCGAAATTGTACCTGACTGTACCAAAGCCACGCTGCAAGGGGTAATCCGAGGATATATCGCTCCCGATACGGTGATTCACTCCGATGGTTGGCGCGGTTACGATGGCTTGGTGGATATTGGCTTTGATAAGCATTTTAGGGTGAACCATAGTGCCAACGAGTTTGCGAGGGGTGAGTATCATATCAATGGCATTGAGTCGTTTTGGAGTTATGCTAAACGTCGCTTGCAAAAATTTAACGGGGTCGCCAAACATACGTTTTATTTGCACTTGAAAGAGACTGAATTTCGCTTTAACCATCGTCGTGATAATCTGTACCTTGCGTTACTCAGATTATTGAAATTAAACCCGCTTTAACTTCCTAAGACCCTAATTTAATAAGGTAAACCCCCGGCTATGCCGGGGGACTCATCAAGGTTTGACCTATACGTCGGTCGCTGTAAATCTTCCATCTCGACTAAAAGAAGGAAATTTACAATGTAAAGAATATCAGAGTTTAAGTCATACCCGTTGGGACTGTAAGTACCACATTGTATTCATACCGAAGCGGCGTAAGAAAGCAGTATTTGGGGCATTGCGAAAGCATCTAGGCGAAATCTTTCGGGAGCTTGCGCTGCAAAGGGAATCGAAAGTAGTGGAAGGGCATTTGATGGTCGATCACGTCCATATGTGTTTGAGCATACCGCCGAAGCATTCGGTATCGAGCGTGGTGGGTTACATCAAAGGAAAGAGTGCGATTTCGATTGCCCGTCATTTCGGAGGTCGGCAGCGGAACTTCACAGGCGAAGTATTCTGGGCAAGAGGATACTTTGTTTCGACGGTTGGTTTGGATGAGGAAATGGTTAGAGCCTACATTCGCAATCAGGAGACTGAGGACGAACGTTACGACCAAATGAAATTGGGGCTATAGTCGCCTTCAGGCGGCTCTTGGGTTATCAGTGCCTTTGAGGCACTCAAGCAATAAACCTCCAGCTTTGCTGGAGGTAATTTAATTT
>JABFRF010000147.1 GCA_013141315.1 Gallionella sp.
GTTTTAATACTGACGAGATTGTCATCGTGCCTGTCGCCTCTGCGCACATGCTGTTCAACACTTCAGGACTGTTTCGCATTTTGGTGGAAGCGAAAAGTCGCGACACCGTTGAAGCCGCCAAGCGCGAGGTGGAAGAAATTATTGTGCGCCGCCATCATGGTGAAAAAGATGTGACTGTCATCACGCAAGATGCGGTGCTGGCGACTTTTGATCGTATTCTGCGCGCGCTGACACTGGCGGTTGGAGGCATCGCCGCGATTAGCTTATCGGTGGCAGGTATTTTGATTATGAACGTGATGCTGATTGCCGTGTCGCAACGCGTCAAAGAAATTGGCTTGCTCAAAGCGCTGGGCGCGCCCGCCAAACAGATCAGACATTTATTTTTTGCCGAAGCGATTTTGCTGTCCGGCATTGGCAGCGTAGTTGGCTTGTTGCTCGGTGAATTGGGCGTGCTGGTGATTGCAAGAATCTATCCGTCCTTACCTGTAGCAGCGCCATGGTGGGCAGTGCTGGCGGCGATAGGCACATCGCTAGGAACGGGGATTTCATTTAGCGTGTGGCCAGCACGACGCGCTGCGCGGCTTGATGCGGTGACGGCATTGGCGGGTCGATGATGAGTACAACCACTGCAATGAATTTCGTCATTCCCGCGCAGGCGGGAATCCAGCGCATTTATTCAAAAGGCAGTTGGGTTTTGTCTCGCGTTGCGAGCCTTGTGCAATTAACTGGATTCCCGCTTTAGCGGGAATGACAAGCCTATGCTTTTTTCTGATCTTCTCAAACTCACCACTTCCAGCTTCCTCGCTTATCGGATGCGAAGTTTTCTTACCGGATTGGGAATTGCCATTGGCATAACCGCAGTGATTCTGCTCACCTCCATTGGCGAAGGGTTGCATCAATTTGTGTTGTCCGAGTTCTCGCAATTCGGCACTAATCTGATCACCATTCAGCCTGGCAAGGCGCAGACGCAGGGCGGCAGCGTCGGCATTTTCGGTTCGGTGCGCACCATCTCTATCGAAGACGCGCAGGCTTTGCTCCATTTGCCGAATGTCGAATATGTTAACCCCAGTGTGCAGGGCAATGCCGAGGTGCGCTTCAATGGCAAGACGCGCCGCACCACGGTGTATGGCGCGGGGCACGACTTCACCAAAGTTTTATCCAGCAATGTGAGTATGGGCAGCTTTCTGCCGGACGATGATCCGACTCAGGCGCGCGCATTGGTGGTGCTGGGTGCAAAAATTCGACAAGAATTATTTCCCGGACAAAATCCGCTCGGCAGTTATTTGCGCATCGGTGGGCAACGCTATCGGGTGATCGGTGTGATGGAGCCAAAAGGGCAGATGCTGGGCTTCGATCTTGATGACACCGTGTTCATTCCCGCTGCACGCGCGCTGGAATTATTCAACCGTCCGGGGCTGATGGAAATTCAATTGAGTTACCAAGCCAACGCTGATTTAGCCAGTGTGATGCGCGCCATCACGGCACTACTTAAAGAACGTCACGGAAGGGTAGACTTCACCTTGATCCCGCAAGAAAAAGCTTTAGAAGTATTGGGCTCGGTACTTGATGTGATCACCTTCGCGGTCGGCGCGTTGGGTGGAATTTCTTTGCTGGTGGGCGGTGTTGGCATCCTCACCATCATGACTATGGCTGTCACTGAACGTACTGCTGAAATCGGCTTGCTGCGCGCCTTAGGGGCACGCGAATCGCAAGTGTTGACGTTATTTTTGGGCGAGGCAATTTTACTTTCTGCGTTGGGTGGATTGGGTGGTTTGATACTCGGTGTCGGCATCGCGCAAGGGTTGCATTTGTTAATGCCTGCTTTGCCAGTGCATACGCCTTGGCTGTTCGCTGTGGTTGCTGAACTCAGTGCCATCACTATCGGTTTGGTGGCGGGTGTTGCCCCGGCAAGGCGTGCGGCGCGGCTTGATCCGGTAGAAGCGCTGCATACGGAGTAAGCTGTGCTTCATGATTAACAAAATTCAAACTGAAACGATGCCTCATGCTGGTCTATCACATGCAGAAGCACTAGCACGGCTCAAGCTTGAAGGCGCAAATGAATTGCCCATTACAGGCAAACGCAATCTGTTTGGCATTGCGCTGGAAGTGGTGCGCGAGCCGATGTTCTTGTTGTTGGTTGTGGCGGGTGGAATCTATCTGTTGTTGGGTGATGTCAGCGATGCGTTGATGTTGCTGGGTTTTGTGTGTGTGGTGATGTCCATCACTATCTATCAGGAATATAAAACTGAACGCGTGCTGGAAGCGTTGCGCGACCTCACCAGTCCACGCGCACTGGTGATACGCGACGGCCTTGAACAGCGTATTGCGGGGCGTGAGGTGGTGCGCGGCGATGTACTGATCTTGTCCGAAGGTGATCGCATTTCCGCAGACGCGGTGTTACTTTCTTGTAATCATTTTGCTGCGGATGAATCGCTGCTTACGGGTGAATCGGTTGCGGTGCGTAAGCTTGTACAAGCCAATGCAGATGTGATGATGCCACCAGGCGGGGATGATTTGCCTTTCATCTATTCGGGAACGTTAGTGGTGCAAGGTCGTGGTGTGGCGCGTGTCTTGGCAACAGGAGCACGCAGCGAGATTGGGAAAATAGGAAAAGCCTTGCAAGGCTTGAATGTCGAGACCACCCCTTTGCAACAAGAGATCAGGCGACTGGTGCGCAACCTCGCTATTCTCGGCGTGTTGCTGAGTGTGATGTTGTTGGTGATCTATGGCATCACCCGTGGTGATTGGCTGCATGGCTTGTTGTCTGGCATTACCTTGGCAATGTCCATTCTGCCTGAAGAATATCCTGTTGTACTCACTGTGTTCATGGCAATGGGCGCGTGGCGGATTGCCAAGCACCGCGTACTCACCCGTCGGGTACACACTGTGGAAGCACTCGGTTCGGCGACCGTATTATGCGTGGATAAAACCGGCACACTCACCCTGAATCGCATGACGGTACAGCAGCTCATGGTGAAGGGAGCTTCGTTCGTGACAGACAATACTCACGTTCCGTTGCCGGAAACGTTTCACGAGTTGGTAGAATTTTGCATCCTTGCCAGCGAAACATCACCCTTTGATGCGATGGAAAAAGCCATCCATGAGCTAGGCAAAAATTATCTGAGCGATACTGAGCATCTACACAGCGACTGGGAATTGGCACATGCATATTCTTTGTCACCCGAATTGCTCGCTTTGTCGCATGCGTGGAAGGCGCAAGATCGCGACGAGTACATCATCGCAGCAAAAGGTGCGCCAGAAGCCATCGCCGATTTGTGTCATTTTAATCAAGCGCAACTAGACGAATTGGCAGCGCAGGTGAATGGCCTTGCCGCACAAGGTATGCGTGTACTGGGTGTTGCCAAGGCGCATCATCGTGGTAGCGTCTGGCCGGACATTCAGCATGATTTTAATTTTGAATTTATTGGCCTGATCGGGTTGGCGGACCCCGTGCGTTCTACCGTTGCACCCGCATTAAAAGAATGTCATGCGGCAGGTATTCGCGTAGTGATGATTACGGGAGATTATCCGGCAACTGCTGCTGCCATTGCGTCCCAGATTGGCTTGCCTGTCGGTAGCGGCGGCATCATCACGGGGGCAGAACTCAGCAAGATGGATGACGTGACTTTGTGCGAGCATGTTCGCAACAGTAATATTTTTGCGCGTATGGTGCCTGAGCAAAAGCTGCGTTTGGTGAACGCACTCAAAGCGAATGGCGAGGTGGTGGCAATGACGGGTGACGGTGTGAATGATGCGCCCGCATTAAAAGCCGCGCACATCGGGATTGCCATGGGAGGTCGTGGTACGGACGTGGCACGCGAGGCGGCCTCTCTTGTGTTGCTGGATGACGATTTCGCTTCTATCGTGCATGCCGTGCGTTTGGGGCGCGGCATTTTCGACAATCTGCGCAAAGCGATGGCCTATATTTTTGCGGTGCATATTCCGATTGTCGGGTTGTCACTAATTCCTTTATTGCTCGGTTGGCCGCCCGTGTTTGCACCCGTGCATATCGTGTTTCTGGAAATGATCATCAATCCCGCATGTTCCATTGCCTTTGAAGCAGAACCCGCAGAACATGATGTGATGCGCAGACCGCCCCGTCCTCCTAAAGAACCGTTGTTCGGAACGCGCATCTTGCTGATTAGTTTATTGCAAGGGGTATTCGTATTGCTGGCAACTCTTTTGGTATTGGGTTATGCCCTGCATAACGGTGCAACGGAAGAAACTGCACGTGCATTGACCTTCACCACGCTCGTCATCGGCAGTCTCGGTTTGATATTGGTCAATCGGTCTTGGCTAAGGTCCATCCTAACTATCTTCGATAGAAGAAATCCCTCGTTTTGGTGGGTTAACGCGGGAGCATTCATTTTCCTCATAATCACTCTGACTGTACCTGCATTACGTGAAGTCTTCCATTTCTCCCCCATTACAGTAAAACAATTTGTGCTTTGTGCTTTTGTGGGGCTGGCAAGTGTCGCATGGTTTGAAGGTTATAAGTTTTTTGGACATAACTCTTGCATTGACACGATTCGCTAACGCAGTGTATTTACTTGCTTATTATCGCCGTATCGGTTTTAATCCGCGCCGTTTGTTTGGTGCTTGGGTCTATCACTGAATTAACTGTATAGAAGTGTTGCAAAAATCCCACTAGTGTATAGACAGCTAGGGTTGTCCTAGCTAGAATGGGTATTCCAGAATACAAATTTATTTACACAGGAGAAATAATGATGAATAAAATGTTGGCGAAAAAAATTACGGCTAGCGTTGTACTCGGCGCAGCATTGTCTGTTTTGACGACAGGCGTTGCAACAGCTCATACAGTGACAAACGAAGGCTACGTTATCGATACACAGGGCAACCTTGTCAGAGACGGTTTCGGCGATTGCATCAAGACTGGTTCTTGGACTCCTGCAATGGCAAATGCTTCTTGCGATGCAAGTTTGGTTAAAAAGCCAGCACCTGCTCCCGCTCCAGTAGTGGCTGCTCCGGCACCTGCTCCCGCTCCAGTAGTAGCTGCTCCAGCACCAGTAGTGGTTGCGCCAGTAGTCGTTGCACCACCACCTCCACCAGCTCCAGTATTTAAAACTGTTGTGACTGAAAAAGCTTTGACTCTTTCCGGTACAAGTTTTGATACAGGCTCGGCTAAATTGAAGAAAGCAGCGACTGCTAAATTGGCAGAGGCAGTTACTTTCGCTAATGAGAACAAAGATTCAGACTTGGTGATTTCTGGTTATACAGACAGCCGTGGCAATGAAGCTAAAAACGTTAAATTGTCTGCAGCACGTGCAGCAGCCGTTAAAGCTTACTTGGTTAAGAAAGGCGTTGATGCTAAACGTCTCTCTTCAAAAGGTATGGGCTCTGCTAATCCGGTTGGCGACAACAAGACTAAAGCAGGTCAAGAAGCAAACCGTCGTGTAGAAATCCACACTTCAGTTAAGCAAGAAACAAAAGTACGCGTAAACTAAGTCAGTTAGTAGTTTCGCAAAAAGCGGCCTGGAAACAGGCCGCTTTTTTATTGTCTGGTATTTAGGTTAAGTGATCAGCTCGGCGCACTTAATGCCACTGATAACTGCACCTTCTAAGGTGGCTGGATAGTCGCCATCGGTGTAGTCGCCCGCAAGTAGCAAGCGGGGTAGGGGGCTTAATTGAGTTGGGCGAGCGAGGTTAGGTGAGCAACAAAAAGTCGCACGCTTTTCGGCAATGACTTTGACCCATTGTGGTGTATCAGCAATGCCAAATTCTTCACGCAATTCTGCAATGACCTTTTGCGCCAATTCCTCTTGAGATAAATTTTGATGGATGCCTTCCGCGCTAATCACCGCAGCAATCAGTCCGTGCTGCCCGGCGATTTGCCCTTTATCGAACAGCCATTGGCTGATGCGTTGATGCAAGCCCAGCATAGGGGAGGGCAGACGAACACTTGCGGGATATTGCAGATACACAGTGTAAATCGGTTGATGTTCCAAGCTGTCGATTGCCGCCACGGTGTTGGCGAGTGCGGCGATAGGGCGGAGTAGATTAGCGGCAACAGTCGGCGGTGTAGCGCAAATGACATGGCTGTATTTGCTAGCTCCCTGTGCTGTATTTAGCTCGATAAATTCATCATGCACAGCAATTTGTTCTACGCCATTTGAAGTCAAAACTTGACCGTCATGTTGTTCAATATAGCTGGCTGCGCGTTGTGGAAACAGCGCGGTGAAATCGATACGTGGCAACAACATATCGCTATCAGCGCGCGATCGAGTTAAAGAATCACGTAATACATTGAGCAGCACTTGCCCGGAAGCCTTATGAATAGGCGTGTTCAGAGCCGCGATACAGAGCGGCTCCCAGAGCTTGAGAATGAGATTGTCGTCTTGTTGGTGAGCGGCAAGTAGTTGGGCAACAGTGAAGTCTTGCGCCAAACGAAATTTTTTCAGGCGCATTGTCAGCATGAAGCGAGCAGCACTCAGCCTTTGTGCAAACGATAATCCGTGTGCGGAAAGCAGCGCAGTTAGAAGATGAAGTGGAGCAGGTAAGCGCGGTGCTTTGAGTGAAAATTGGCGATGTAATTCGAGCTGTAATGGCAAGCGCAAAAAGTCTTTTTCAACGTTGCCGCCAACAATTTCAATGAGACGCAACGTGTCGTGATAACAACCTAGTAGTAGGTGTTGACCATTATCGAGTTGAGTTTCGTTGTAAATCACGCCACGCGCACGTCCGCCGAGTTGCTTGGCACTCTCAAATACCGTAACAGGAATGCCGCGTTGAGCGAGCGTTACCGCCGCCGCCATGCCTGCGTAACCGCTGCCGATTACACCTACACTCAACCCCTCCCAGCCTCCCCTTATCAGGGGAGGAATCACAGTTCCCCCTGATAAGGGGGGAGACAAGGGGGTTAGTTTTTCAGCCAAGTTATAAATGCCAACCAAAGCTTGTATGTTGGCGTAAGCGAGACACGTTCCTTTAACACATGGCATCCGCTAGTAGTGACTTCGATGAGCGTCGCGCGATATATGGCAGCCATGATTAAGCTAGTGCGTTGGGATTTACGATCCTCACTGGGGAGTTGCGCCAGTGCTTGATCGTAAAATCGTTGCGCACGTTCGATTTGAAACGTCATTAGCTTCTGGAAATTTTCAGTTTCGCGCGCATTGAGAATATCTGCTGCGGTAACATTGAACTGCTGCATCTCGTCCATCGGCAAATAAATACGATTACGTCGCGCATCTTCACCGACATCGCGAATGATGTTGGTGAGTTGAAAGGCGATGCCCAGATCGTGCGCATACTTCAACGTCTGGCGATTGCTATAGCCGAAAATTTCTACCGAAAGCAGTCCAACTACTGAAGCAACCCGATAGCAATACAGTTGCAGCGATTTGAAATCTTGATAGCGCGCATGCTCTAAATCCATCTCCATGCCATCGATGATTTCCAGCAGATGTTCTTGTGCCATGTTGAATTGTTTCACTACAGGTACGAGTGCAATGCACACAGGATGTTGCGGCTTGCCTTGGTAAATCGCCGCGACTTGCGTGCGCCACCAATTGAGAGAAGTGCGTGCTACTGCCACGTCTGTGCATTCATCCACCACGTCGTCTACCTCGCGACAAAACGCATACAGTGCAGTGATGGCACGACGTTTATCTTTGGGTAAAAAACGAAAGCTACTATAAAAACTAGATCCGCTGGAAGCCGCTTTGTCTTGGCAGTATTCGTCTGGAGTCATGTCAGAAACGTAGCGGTGCGCTTTGCGCAAACATCACCACCCAATCGAGCGGTTTTAATACTGGCCGGTGGCGAAACATGTCGTATTGATTGGCTTCCAGCTTGGTTAAGATGCGCAATCCGCCTGCGATCACCATGCGCATCTCCAGCCCGATGCGCCCCGTGAGGATGCTGCCCAGTGGCGCACCTTGCGTCATAAACCAGCGCGCACGATCCACTTGAAACTTCATCAGTGCGCGCCACGCATCATCACATTTTTGTTGTGCGATATGTTCTTCAGTCACGCCAAATTTTGCCATTTCATCTTGCGGTAAATAGATGCGCCCAATAGCAAAATCTTTTGCCACGTCCTGCCAAAAATTGATGAGTTGTAACGAGGTACAAATCGCATCGGAATACGCGATATTGGCAGGCGTGACTTCCCCATAGAGATGCAACAACAGCGTACCAATTGGGTTCGCGGAGCGACGGCAGTAATCCTGCAAGTGCTCAAAATTTTCGTATTCGTGCTTGGTTGCGTCTTGCGTAAACGCATCCAACAAGTCATAAAACGGCTGCATGGGAAGTTTGTGCAGTGCAATTTCTACTGCTAAATCTTGGAACAATAGCGTGCGCGGTGATTTCTGTTCAGTGATGCTTTCAAGCTCATTGTGAAATTCTTCCAATTGGCACAAGCGATCGTATTCGTCCAAATCACCTTCGTCTGCAATGTCATCTGCTGTGCGTGCAAATTGGTAGATTACGTTGACAGGCTTGTGCAATCGGCGCGGCATCAATATCGATGCGACGGGGAAATTTTCATAATGATGGACAGGCATGATTACCTCAGATCGTTTTTATGCAGCATAAACACAAACTGATCACCCGCTGTGACATCCAACCAAGTGAATGGTAGCTTAGGATAGGCGGCTTCGAGGGCATCGCGGTTATGACCAATTTCGACGATGAGGATGCCGTTGTCGTTGAGATGTCGAGCGGCGTACTTGAGGATAGTGCGAGTCGCATCGAGTCCATCAACACCGCTACCCAATGCGAGTTCAGGTTCATGCAGATATTCTTGCGGTAAAGCTGTTACGGAGGGGGCATCCACATAAGGCGGATTGCTGATGATGAGGTCGTATTTTTTGTCACCGAGTTGGGTGAATAAATCCGACTGAATGAGCGATACGCGATCTTGCAGTTCGTAATCGGCAACATTGTGCTGTGCGACAGCTAAGGCATCAGCCGATAAATCGACAGCATCCACTTGCGAGTAGGGAAACGCATCTGCGGCGAGGATGGCAAGGCAACCGCTGCCGGTACACATATCCAATACGCTGCCGATGGCTTCTGGTTCGGCAATCCACGGTGCAAGTTGGGTACGCAATAATTCGGCGATGAAGGAACGCGGCACGATGACGCGCTCATCGACATAAAAACTAAATTCACCGAGAAACGCTTCGTTGGTTAAGTAAGCGGCGGGGATGCGTTCTTGCACGCGACGTTGAATGATGTTCAGCACCTCAGTCCGTTCGCCATCGGTGAGGCGCGCATCGAGGAATGGTTCTAGCCGATCTAATGGTAAATGCAGCGTATGCAAAATCAGATACACGGCTTCGTCATACGCATCGCTACTACCGTGACCAAAAAATAATTCGGCTTGATAAAAACGGCTCACCGCAAAGCGCAGCCAATCGCGCACAGTTTGCAAATCTTGTGTGGCATTTGAAAAGTGCTGGTTCATGGATAGATTCTATTTGTCTTTATCGCCGTGGGTCTCTTGATTTGTATCAGGTGAATCAGATGGTGATGTGGCATCGCCCTTTTTTGGCTGCGCATATTTATGTTTGTGAACGTCGTAGCGCAACAAACCTACAAAAGCGATGAGAAAGAAAGACGCAATCAGAATAAAAGTCATCATTTATTTCACCAATAAATTTTCCAAAGTGAGTTGATAGGTACGTTTGAGCGGCTCGATGTCGGCCACACCTACACATTCATTGAGCTTGTGTATGGTTGCGTTAAGCGGGCCGAATTCGATCACTTGAGGGCAGATGTCGGCGATGAAGCGTCCATCAGATGTGCCGCCGCTGGTAGAAAGCTCTGGTGTGATGCCATACGATTTGCTTATCGCATCGCTGATAGCCGCGACCAAGCTACCTTTAGGCGTGAGGTAAGGTTTGCCGGATAGCTCCCACTTCAAATCATATTCCACGCCGTGCTTGTCCAAAATCGCGTGGACTTTATCTTGCAATCCCTGCTGCGTGCTGGCGGTGGAAAAACGGAAGTTGAATAAAATTTCTGCTGTGCCTGGCACAACATTGGTTGCGCCTGTGCCGCTAGTCATATTGGAAATTTGCCAAGAAGTCGGCGGAAAGTATTCATTGCCGTTATCCCAAGTGGTGGTCGCTAATTCTGCAATCGCTGGTGCGACGGCATGGATAGGGTTCTTCACCAGATGCGGATAGGCAATGTGTCCCTGAATACCTTTTACCGTGAGCGTGCCGTTGAGTGAACCGCGACGGCCATTTTTAATCATGTCACCCACTAATTTATTTGAAGTCGGCTCACCGACAATACAAAAATCAATGGTCTCGCCACGTGCCCTTAATACTTCAACCACACGCACCGTGCCATCTACCGCCACACCTTCTTCATCGGACGTAATCAGCAGCGCAATCGAGCCGTTGTGTTGCGGATGTTCGGGGAGAAAGGCTTCAAGCGCAGTAATGAAGGCAGCGATAGAAGTCTTCATATCGGCCGCACCACGCCCATACAACATGCCATCGCGGATGGTTGGCTCGAACGGCGGCGAAAACCAAGATTCAGGCGGACCACTTGGCACAACATCGGTATGTCCCGCAAACACCACGACAGGATTAGTAGTTCCACGCCGTGCCCACAAATTATCCACGTTACCAAAGCGCATGCGCTCAATCGTGAAGCCAAGTTTGGATAAGCGTTCGATGAGAATGTCCTGACAACCCGCGTCATCAGGGGTAAGCGAGCGGCGTGCAATAAGGGCTTTGGCGAGTTCTAAAGTGTTAGGCATAGATAGGTGGCTTTAAAGATTAGTAATTTAGGTATTTGTTAACTGAATCATCAGCTTGATTTTTAAATTTTAGGTTGTCAATTGGGATGCCAATTAAAAATAAGTTACCACCCTAATTGCTCAGCTCTTTTGTTTTATTAAGATAAAACAAAATGATATTTCGCGTGCAAATAAAAAAGGGTCAGCGACTAAACACTAACCCTCATTATATTTGTACCCCCCAGCTTGAGTCCTAGCCCGAAACCTGCGGATTAACAGTCCAGTTGGCGCAAAGTTATACCTCCAAGGCAGAGTTATCCTAATAGTTTTCGTCGGCGATTATACCCGAACTCGTTTCCAATATATCTAAAAAGGGGCGACAACATAACTTATTCTATTTCCATACATCTCAAATATCTCTCTGAGTTTCGCGGAGGGCCAACCATGTAATCGCAACGTTTCTGCGC
>JABFRF010000201.1 GCA_013141315.1 Gallionella sp.
CATTTGAATCTCCTTCGTTCACGCCTATCGTGAAATAGTTAGCACAGTAAATCTAAACAGTTAGGCTGCAATTAGGTAGCCATAGCTTTCATTGTTAGCGAAGGCCCATCGAGTCTTTCATGATCTTTGGAGTGATAAAGATCAACAGCTCGCTCTTGTTATCCAGCTTTGCTGAGCTTTTGAATAAATTACCCAAGACTGGCAAATCACCCAGCAACGGCACTTTATTTTCACCATTGGTTTCTACTTGTGAGTAAACGCCGCCAATGACCACTGTACCGCCATTTTCAATCAATACTTGCGTGCTGACTTTATTGGTGTCTATGCTAGGCACGCCCGCGTAAATCGTCCCAACAGAGTCTTTGTTGACTTTAATATCCATGATGACGTTATCGTCTGGGGTAATTTGCGGCTTGACGGTTAAATTGAGCGTGGCACTCTTAAACGCAACGGTGGTTGCGCCGCTGCTGGAAGCCTGCTGATAAGGAATTTGCGTTCCCGTTTCAATCACCGCCTCGGTATTATCGGAGGTGACGACTCGCGGGCTGGAAATCACTTTGCCCTTGCTGTCGGTTTCAAGCGCACTTAATTCGACAGAAAGCAATTTACTTAATGAGCTATTGAATAACAGCATGGAAAATGCGCCTGCTGCACCCGCCGTTGGCAAATTAACGTATGGGGTATTGGCTGGCATGGTAGTGCCGCCCAGAGGACCTGCACCTGTTGCAACTTTATTCGCGCCGATATTTCCACTTAGATTTGTGCCATTTACTTTGAAAGAATCCAGCGAGTTGTAGCCCAATCTCACGCCTAAATTCTTACCAAACTTATCGGTTGCCTCAACTACCCTTGCCTCGATCATGACTTGGCGAACTGGCACGTCAATTTGCTTGATGAGCTTACGCACATCTTCCAAATGAGATGGTGTGTCTTGTACAAACACGGTATTGGTACGCTGATCGACTACTGCACTGCCACGCTTGGAAAGCATACGTTGATCCTTGCCAGACAGGAGTTTTACGATGTCCTCGCCTTTTTGATAGCTGACCACAAAGCTCTCGGTACGCACATCTTCAAGTTCACCTATTTCTTGGCGGGCAGTTAAATCAATCTTTTCTTTGGCGGCGATTTCTTCGCGCGGTGCAACTTGCACGACGTTGCCGTTTTTGCGCATATCCAATCCGCGACTTTGCATGATGATGTCGAAAGCTTGATCCCAAGGCACATCTTTTAATCGCAAGGTTAGGTTGCCGCTAACTGTGTCGCTAATCACCATATTCAACTCGGTGAAATCCGCAATGACATTTAATGCTTCACGTACATCGATTTTTTGGAAGTTCAAAGTTAACTTTTCGCCTCCATACCCGGCTTTTACGCCCTTGACCATTTTATTGGGATCTTCGGTGACTGCTTTGACCTCTATGACGAACTTATTGTCTGTTTGGTAAGCCGCATGATCCCACTGTCCTTTTGGTTCGATGACCATGCGCACGTTCTCACCTTGCACGAAGGTATCCACACCTTGTACTGGCGTAGCAAAGTCAACGACATCCAATTTGCGTGCCAAGTTGACTGGCAGATTGGTTTTTAAAAAGTCCACGATTAAAGTCGTACCCTGCTGACGGATATCTATACCGATGCCAGGATCAGACAAATCGACTTGGATGCGTCCTTCGCCATTTTTACCACGACGGAAATCAATGTCCCGTAAAGTATGTTTTTGCGTTGCGCCTTGTTTAGGCTCTGCAAATCGAGAAGCTTTGTTTGCCGCCAGTGTCGCCGCAGCTTTGCCATGCAAAGTGATCAACAGACTATTGCCAGCAATTTTCGTATCGTAAGTCAACATTTGATCGAGATTCACTACCAGGCGAGTACGGTTACCTGCTTGCACGATGTTGGCACTGCGCAATCCATTCTCCGAAAAATCTTGCACGGATTTGCCCAAACCATTTGCCGTATTAGAAAAATCAAAGGCGATGCGTGGTGGCGAGTTGATAGTGAAACCTGCGGGCAATTCAGTTAGTGGTTGTAATAAATCAACTTTCACTACCATTGAGCCGTCCGCACTGGTGTTCACACTCAGTCCATTGATGCTATTTGAGTCAGCTGCCATTGCTTGTGCACTTAAAGCAATCAACACTATTCCGGCGGTCAGGAATCGTAACGCGTTACTGAACAGGTTATACGGTTTCATTTTTACTCCTAATCACTCAATTAATTGTAGTGTACTTATACGCTCAGTCCAATCACCCGAACTATCTTGCACCATTTCTTTAATGGTTACGTCGGTACCCGACACTTCTTTTATCAATCCAAAATTCAAGCCCACATAATTACCCGCTTTAACCCGATAGAGCTTGTTGTCTGGTGCGCGTATTACAGCATAACCAACTTTGCCTTGCGCCAGATAACCAACCATTTTCAAACTTTCCAGCGGAAATTCTTCCAATGCTTGCTTGGGACGCTCCAAATCAGGTTGGTTTGCTCCAACAGGCCCGCCAGTCCGCAACTCCGGTTTACGCGGCTTGAACGGATCGGGCAAATTCGTATCGTTATTGTACGCAAAAGATTCGTATGGCTTGATTTCCGGTGGCGGGGAAATTTTACCCCTCATATCCGCACCGGAATTCTTTACAAAATCACGCAAATCTTGAAATTCTTCACCACCACATCCCGTCAACAGTAGAACAACCAGAGCAAGGTAGGAACATCTCATTTCTTTGCTCCCGCAGGTTGCGCTGCTTTCTTCTGCGCGGCAACTTCTTGATCATCCAAGTAGCGGAAGGTTTTGGCTGTGGCATCCATGACCAATCCTCCATTTAGCGGAGTGATTGAAATATCATTCAAAGTGACGATACGAGGCAACATAGCAATATCTCCTGAGAATTTTCCAATGTCGTCATAATTACCAGTCACTTTAATCGCTATGGGCTGTTCGGTAAAAGCACCCTCAATTTTTTCGGCGCCGGGCTTAAACAATTCGAATTGCAGCCCGCGCCCCAAACCCGCTTGATTGATGTCCGTTAGCAGCGCATCCATTTCAGACTTGCTGGGGAGCTGCTTGAGCAAAGCACCAAATGACTCCTGTGTTTCGGTAAGCTGCTTTTTGATTAGATCTAAGTTAATCGCCTCTTTCTTCTTAACCAAAAAAGCGTCCTTAAGCTGAGTCTCTTCGTCCTTACTGCGACTTAGTGTCTCCCATTGTCCCTGCCAAATAAATGCAGCACCCGCCACCACCACACCGGCAAATAGCGCCAAAAAAGCCAAGATTTTTGCTGGCCATGGCCACGCTCCCGGGGTTTTTGGATTTAGGTTTTTTAAATCATCTAAAGTCATCATGACATCTAACCCTTAGCCGGAACAGTATTGGAGACAGGTGATGCGGCCGTGACTTTCGGCTTTGTCAAATTGAAGCCCAGAGCAAATTCACCCATTCGACTACCCGCTGTTGTAACCGCATGTATCTCCACGAGCGAGGGGGATTCTAGCCAGGGAGAATCTTCAATCGCACGCATCAAAGTTGAAATGCGTGAATTGGACTGGGCGTAGCCCACCATATTGATTTGATTGCCAGCTTGCTTAAGTGTCTTGATGTATACCCCATCCGGCAAGATGCGCAACATCTGATCAAGCAAATGCACCGTGTCAGACCTGGTGCTTTGCAAACCCTCAACTACATTTTTACGCGCTAACAACGCTTGAGTTTGTTCGCGTAATTTTTTAATTTCGTCTATCTGCTTATCCAGAACAGCCGTTTCTTGCTTCAAATATGCATTGCGTCTTTCTTGGTAAGCGATTTTTGCATCAATCGCCACTTGTACAGCCCCGACCAAAATCCCCGCCAATACAACAGAAATAACACCCAAGGCCACAAATTGAATTTGCTTGGCGCGGCGCTTCTCGGCGCGATGGGGCAATAAATTGATACGCATCATGATGGGTCAAACCTCCGCATGGCTAGGCCGCAAGCAATAATCAACGAAGGCGCATCAGCTTGTAACTGCTTAGGCTTAATGCGGCTTGATAGTGTCATCATAGCAAAGGGATTTGCCACCATGGTACTCACTTGAGTTCGCGTTGCCACTGCATCATCCAACCTTGGCAGTGCCGCACACCCTCCCGCCAACACAATAAAATCAACCTCGTTGTATTGAGATGAAGCGTAAAAAAATTGCAACGCACGCGTAATTTCCGCCACGATATTTTCACGGAACGGCTCTAACACGTCGCTCTCATAATTATCTGGCAAGCCACCATTGCGCTTGCCTGCTTCAGCCTCTTCTGGCGATAAACCAAAGGTATTTTGAATTTGCTGAGTAAGTTGATCTCCGCCGATTTGCTGGTCTCGGGAATATATAGATTGCCCGTTACGCAACACGTTCACATTCATCACAATAGCGCCAATATCGACAAGCGCCACGCATTTATCGACCGCCCCATCAGGCAATTGCACGCTAATTTGCTCAAATGCCAATTGCGCCGCAAACGGCTCGACATCCATCACCACCGTTCTCAAACCCGAAGCCTGTGCCGCTGCAACCCTATCTTCTACGTTAGCTTTACGCGAAGCGGCCAACATTACTTCAACTTCATCAGCATTGCCCAGCGCTGGCCCGATTACCTGGAAATCCAGATTGACCTCGTCAAGTGCAAACGGAATATATTGGTTCGCCTCAGATTCAACCTGATATTCCAAATCCTCTTCGCGCATACCAGCAGGCAAGAGGATTTTTTTAGTGATCACCGTTGCAGCCGGTAGAGCGAGGCTGATATTTTTAATGCGGGTACCTAATCGCCTCCATGCACGTTGCATGCTTTCAGAGACGGCCTCAAGATTATTGATATTTCCATCGCTCACCGCACCTTTAGGCAATGGCTCAATAGCGTATCGCTCAACAATGTAGCCTGTTTTTTTAGGTGTCAAACTCAACTCAACCATTTTCACTGACGATGAGCTAATATCCACTCCAACCAATGGCGGCGTGGCAGCACTTAAAAAATCCAAGGGAATGTCAAAATTTGCTTTAATCATAGGCTGTTTAGAGCGTTATTTGTACAAAGTGGTTTAAATCCTAGCAATAACTATAAATTGTGTAAAGCTATTTTTAGCGGTCAATTAAATTCAGTTAGCCGATATAATTTCGAACACCTTATCACTTTTTTTCATTTTCGGACAACTACTCATGACTCCCCGCCGCTGGCTTTTACCTACACTGGTCATACTAACGCTCTTGATGTTACCCGCTATTCTGCTAGGTTTGGTCGTGATGCTCACCTACCCCACCTTGCCATCCCTAGACGCTTTGACCGACTATCGACCCAAAATCCCCTTGCGCATTTATAGTGCGGAAGGCACGTTATTGAGTGAATTTGGCGAGGAGCGTCGCGCGCTGGTCAAAATTGCTGAGGTGCCAGTGATTATGAAACAAGCCATTCTGGCTGCCGAAGATGATCGATTCTATGAGCATGGTGGCATTGACTATATGGGGGTGTTACGTGCAGCTATCTCCAACTTCAGTTCGGGCGGCGCAAAGCAGGGAGCCAGTACTATAACCATGCAAGTTGCGCGTAATTTTTTTCTTTCCAAAGAAAAAACCTATTCGCGCAAATTCAATGAGGTTTTACTGACCTTCAAGATTGAGCACAGCTTAACCAAAGATGAAATCCTTCAGCTTTATGTCAATCAAATCTATTTGGGTCAACGAGCATACGGCTTTGCTGCTGCAGCTAATGTCTATTTTGGCAAATCCATAGGACAACTCACCATTCCTGAAGCCGCCATGCTTGCCGGATTACCCAAAGCACCTTCCTCTTACAATCCCGTGGTCAATCCCAAACGCGCCAAACTTCGCCAAATGTATGTTTTGCGGCGGATGAACGAATTGCACTATATTAGTGACGAACAGTTCAAGGTAGCGCAACTTCAACCCGTGGAAACAATACGCAGCGGACAAGAATTCGCTGTCAAGGCCGACTACCTTTCTGAAATGGTGAGACAAATCGTCTATGACAAATATCAGGATGATGCCTACACACAAGGTTTTAAGGTTTACACCACCATACGTCAACAGGATCAACTGGCGGCATATAAGGCTGTTCGTAAAGGTGTTATGGATTATGATCGACGCAATGGGTATCGCGGCCCGGAAGGGTTTGTCGATTTACAAAACGGGAGTTTAACTAGCGAGCAAATCGAAGAGGCTTTGCAAGACATCGAAGACAACGATGATTTGATCCCGGCCATTGTTCTTGCTGCGTCACCCACCTTGATCCGCACCTACACCAAGCGAGGCGAAACGCTTGAAATCAGTGGCGATGGATTACGTTTCGCGCTACCCAACTTGAATAAAAAAGTAGCGTTGAATCAGCGCATCAATCCTGGCTCTATCATCAGGCTGCAAAAGAATGAGAAAGATATTTGGCAGATTAGCCAACTTCCCCAGGTTCAAGCCGCATTTGTTTCGGGCAATCCTCGCGATGGCGCAATCCTCTCATTGATTGGAGGATTTGATTTTGGCCGCAATCAATTCAACCATATCACTCAAGCATTTCGCCAACCCGGTTCCAGCTTTAAGCCTTTTGTCTATTCAGCCGCACTGGAAAAAGGGTTTACACCCGCAACGATTATCAATGACGCCCCTATTTCTTTCGATTCAGAGCAAACTGGCAGCGAACCGTGGGAGCCAAAAAATTATGATGGCAAATTTGAAGGGCCGATGCGCATGCGACAGGCTTTAATCAAATCAAAGAACATGGTTTCAATACGCATATTGCAATCCATTACCCCGCAATATGCAAAAGATTATGCTGCTAAATTCGGCTTCGATGAAGCGAAAATTCCTGCGTATTTAACCATGGCATTGGGCGCAGGCTCAGTTACGCCACTTCAAATGCTGGCCGGATATTCCGTGTTTGCTAACGGCGGATATAGCGTTACACCTTACTTTATTCAACGCATAGAAGATGCTCGCGGCACGATATTAAGTAAAGCAACACCTACATCGGCGGGTAATGGCGCACAACAAATCATTGATGCACGTAACGCTTTCACTATGGTGAGCATGATGCAAGATGTAGTGAAACATGGCACGGCCATACGTGCCATGCAGCTGGGAAGAAATGATTTGGCGGGCAAAACGGGCACCACGAATGATTCGATAGATGCTTGGTTCTGCGGTTTTCAGCAAAGTGTAGTGGGCGTTTCCTGGATCGGTTTCGATCAACCGCGTAGCTTGGGCGACAAAGAAACCGGGGGAGGTGCCGCATTGCCTATTTGGATAAGTTATATGGAAAAAGTCCTAAAGGATGTACCACAGGCCGAATACATCGCACCCGATAATATGGTTGCCCTGCACATCAATGATGATGGGTTAATTGATGACAGTAGCGCACGTATTGAGTATTTTTATCAAGAAAATTCACCTTCTCATGCAACTGCACCGGCAGCAATCGAGCAAAGCAAACCTACTGAAGCGGTCAAAGATCAACTGCTATAACTCAAAGATATGCCAAAGGAAATTTCACAAAGACGCGACTTGATGCGAGAACAATTAGCTCATCAAGCAGCGAAACTAATGGCGGAAGACGGCATTACCGATCACGCCTTCGCCAAGAGAAAAGCTGCGCGTCAGTTGGGTGCATCGGACACCCAACACTTACCCAGCAATAATGAAATCGACGTTGCTTTGCACAGCTTCCGTCAGCTTTTCCAGAGCGAAACTCATCCGCGCATCCTACGTGAACTGCGTGAGGATGCCCTGTCCTATATGCTGCAATTGTCAGATTTCCATCCCTACCTCACCGGCTCAGTCTTAAGTGGCTCGGCGGGCAATCAATCCGACATCAACCTGATGTTGTTCTCGGATGATGAAAAAGCGGTGCTACTGTTCCTGCTCAAACACAAGATTGATTTTGAAAGCGGCGAATGGAGAGTGAAGATAAGCGGGCACGAAGAGTTAGTGCCGAGCTACGCGCTGACTGGCGCATCGGGTACACAAATTCACATCATTGTACTTCCCGAAAACGCCAGATTCAGCGGCAGTCGCCATCCTGAAACCCATGCGGATATAACGGCGGTAAAAGCGTTGCTAACTGACTAATTTTAAGATTCTAAAATTTCAGCCATTCATTACTTTTTCAACCACCGTGCCGCATCCAGAGCAAAGTAAGTCAGTATCCCATCTGCCCCTGCACGTTTGAATGCCAGCAATGCTTCCAGGACACACGCCTCTTCGTTGAGCCAGCCGTTTTGTGCGGCGGCTTTGAGCATGGCGTATTCGCCACTAACCTGATATACAAAAGTCGGAGCTTTGAACTCATCCTTCACGCGACGCAAAATATCCAAATACGGCATACCAGGCTTAACCATGACCATGTCCGCGCCTTCTTGCAAATCAAGGCCAACTTCCCACAGTGCTTCGTCGGAGTTGGCTGGATCCATCTGGTAAGTGTATTTATTTCCTGCGCCTAAATTGCCGCTAGACCCAACTGCGTCGCGGAACGGGCCGTAGAAGCTGGAAGCGTATTTGGCGGAGTAGGCCATGATGCGCGTGTGGATGCAGCCCTTGCGGTCCAGCGCAGCACGCACTGCACCGATGCGACCATCCATCATGTCAGACGGCGCAACCACGTCTGCCCCTGCCATCGCGTGAACCTGAGCTTGTTGCGCCAACACAACTACTGTCTCGTCGTTCATCACGTAACCGCTATCATCGATCAAGCCATCTTGTCCGTGACTGGTGTAAGGATCGAGCGCGATGTCGGTCATAATACCGAGTTCAGGAAATTCCTTCTTCAAAGTCGCCACCACCCGTGGCACAAGGCCGTCCGGGTTGTAGGCCTCTTCCGCTCCCAAACTTTTCAACGGAGTATCAATCACGGGGAACAGCGCCATCATCGGCACACCTAAATTCATGCATTGTTCGGCATCTTTCAGCAGTAAATCCAAAGTTTTGCGTTGCACACCCGGCATGGACTTCACGTCTTCGACCTTATTTTTGCCTTCCAACACAAAGATCGGATAAATAAAATCGTGTGCAGTGAGCACATTTTCGCGCATCAAGTCACGTGAAAACGAGTCGCGGCGCATACGGCGCATTCTACTTTGAGGGAATTGGCTGAGTGTTTGCATGATTTTTCCTACAAAAAGTTATTTATTGAACTATTTCCGAAACTCATTATCTGAAGCTATGAATGATGCGAGTCATTCCACGTTTCTCCTCCCTGAGCGTGCGTCTTAACCATGTTAAGACTTCGCCCCTAACCTAAGGTTAGGGGCATTTTTTTGCCATCACTCGGCAGGTACTTCCACATTTTCCGCCGCAAACCATCCCGCAATAACCTTCTCTGCCTCGTCCATCCCCAATTTTTTCAAGCTGGAAAACAACTGTACCGAGCATTGCGGAAAGTGCTCTGCGAGATGAGATTTTACACGACTCAAGGTTAATGTCGCTTGCTGGCGGCTCAACTTGTCTGATTTTGACAGCAAAATATGCACAGGTTTACCAGTCGGCGCAAACCATTCCAACATGGCCTCGTCCAGCGCAGTTAAAGGGTGACGTGAATCCATAATCACCACCAAACCGCTCAACTCTTCGCGAGTTTGTAAATACTGCCCAAGCAAAGCCTCCCAATGCTTTTGCACATCGGGCGGCACTTTGGCATAACCGTAGCCGGGCAAATCCACCAAAAAGGTGTTGGGGCTTAGAGAAAAATAGTTGAGGTGCTGCGTCCGTCCCGGCGTTTTACTGGTGTAAGCCAAACGCACGTGATTTGCCAACGTATTGATCGCACTTGATTTTCCAGCGTTAGATCGCCCAACGAATGCTACTTCTTTACCGCCATGCAGCGGTAAATCTTTAATATGATTTACCGTTGTATAAAATGTCGCTTGCGAAAAAAGTCCCACTTATTTCCAAGCCGCAAAAATTTTATCCGCCGCCGCAATGGTCGCCGCAATGTCGCTTTCTGTGTGTGCCGCAGAGACAAAACCTGCTTCAAAAGCTGATGGTGCAAGGTAAACACCCGCATCCAACATTTCATGGAAGAAACGATTGAACGCCGCTTTGTCGCTCGCCATCACTTCAGCATACGAAGTCGGCACACTCGCGCTGAAATACAAGCCGAACATACTACCGATGGACTGGGCGCAGAAAGTCACACCGTGTTTCTTCGCGCTAGCGGTCAATCCTTCAGTCAGCTGCTTAGCTACTTTGGTCAAGTGATCGTAGAAACCAGGTGCTTGCACCAGTTTCATCGTCGCCAAACCAGCTGCCACAGCAACAGGGTTGCCAGACAACGTACCCGCCTGATACACCGCACCCAGCGGCGCGAGGCATTGCATGATGTCGCGTCGACCACCAAAAGCAGCGGCAGGCAAACCACCACCCATCACCTTACCCAAGGTAATCAGATCGGGCTTGATGCTGAAATGGCCATGCGCGCCCTGCAAGCCCACACGGAAGCCGGACATCACTTCATCTAAAATCAACACCGTGCCATGCTTAGTACACATGTTACGCATCGCATCAAGAAATTCACGTTTAGGCAGAATCAAATTCATATTACCTGCCACAGGCTCGACGATCACAGCAGCGATCTCGTTGCCATACTCAGCAAAAGCTTTTTCCAATCCATCCGCATCGTTGTAGTCCAGCACCGTGGTCAGTGCCGCAATTTCCGCTGGCACACCCGACGAGCTTGGCTGACCAAATGTCAGCGCACCTGAACCCGCTTTAACCAACAATCCATCCGAGTGACCGTGGTAGCAACCTTCAAATTTGATGATGCGCGAACGCCCTGTAAAGCCACGCGCCAAGCGGATTGCAGTCATCGTCGCTTCCGTGCCAGAGCTGACCAAACGCACCATTTCTAAGCTTGGCAAAATTTTGCACAGCTCTTTTGCGATAACTAATTCGCTCTCGGTTGGCGCACCGAAACCCAGACCTTCAGCGGCAGCAGCTTGCACCGCTTTGACGACTTCAGGATGGCAATGACCAACAATCATCGGTCCCCATGAATTGACGTAATCTATGTACTGCTTGTCGTCCGCGTCCCATACATAAGCACCCT
>JABFRF010000156.1 GCA_013141315.1 Gallionella sp.
TCGAATTCGCTGCGCATGCCGTTCTGCTTGACAACCTGCGGCATACGCAACTCCACCTTTTCGTAGGTGGTGAAACGCTTATCGCACGACAAACAGCGACGGCGACGGCGTATGCTATCGCCGTCGTCGCTTTCTCGGGTATCGACTACTTGGGTGTCAGGGTACTTACAAAATGGGCATTTCATAGAAATAGTCGATAGTTAGCACTCCCTCTCCCCTCGTGGGAGAGGGCTAGGGAGAGGGGGCTCTGAACATACCACCCTCTCCCTAGCCCTCCCCCATCAAGGGGGAGGGGACAATTTACAGGAAAATTTACAACTCAACGTCACGGATAAACATTCCTGAACTAGTGACTAATCTCCATAAACTGGAAATTGCGTAGTCAACTTTTTCACTTCGCCGACCACGCGCGCAATCACCGCATCATCATTCGGTGCATCCAACACATCGGCAATGAGATGGGCAAGTTTTAATGCTTCTATTTCTGTGAATCCGCGTGTCGTCATGGCAGGGCTGCCGATACGAATGCCGCTGGTGACGAATGGTTTTTGCGGATCATTTGGAATCGCATTTTTGTTCACGGTGATGTGCGCACGTCCCAACGCGGCTTCGGCATCTTTGCCGGTGATTTGTTTGGCTTGCAAATCCACCAAAAATACATGACTGTCGGTACGACCCGACACAATACGCAAACCGCGCTCTTGCAACACTTTCGCCATCACGCGCGCGTTGTCGATCACTTGCTTTTGGTAAGCCTTAAACTCTTTGCTGGCGGCTTCTTTGAACGCCACAGCTTTAGCGGCAATCACGTGCATCAACGGGCCGCCTTGCAACTGGGGGAAGATGGCCGAGTTAAGAGCTTTCTCATGTTCCGCTTTAGACAAAATCAATCCGCCGCGTGGGCCGCGCAAGGTTTTGTGCGTAGTCGTCGTGACAAAGTCTGCGATACCAACGGGGTTAGGATACAAACCCGCCGCCACCAAGCCCGCATAGTGCGCCATGTCCACAAACAGGTACGCACCCACGCTATCTGCAATCGCACGGAAACGCTTCCAGTCAATCACCAACGAATACGCCGAAGCGCCTGCCACAATCATCTTGGGTTTATGTTCGTTAGCCAAAGCTTGCACTTGGTCGTAGTCGATCTCTTCTTTGGCGTTCAAGCCGTATTGAATGGCGTTATACAACTTGCCGCTAATATTCACTGATGCACCATGAGTCAAATGACCGCCATGCGCGAGGGACATACCCAGAATGGTGTCGCCCGGTTTGAGCACGGAAACATACACCGCCTGATTGGCTTGCGAACCGGAATGCGGTTGCACGTTGGCGTATTCCGCACCAAACAAGGCCTTGGCACGGTCGATTGCCAACTGCTCAGCCACGTCCACATACTCGCAACCGCCGTAGTAACGCTTGCCCGGATAACCTTCGGCGTACTTATTGGTCAACTTGGTGCCCTGAGCTTCCATCACCGCAGTGCTGGTATAGTTTTCCGAGGCGATCAGCTCGATATGATCTTCCTGACGGCGATTTTCGTTTTGAATAGCGACCCATAATTCAGGGTCGGTAACGGCGAGGGTGTTTTTGCTGGAGAACATGGCGCGATTCCTAAAAAGTAGTCAAAGTGAAAGGTCGCGATTCTAACACGTTGAGCTTTTTAAGCAGAACTGACACAAGCTCTGCTTAGGCTGCTGAGCAGCTTACTTCACCTCCAAATCCACTGAATTACTCCATTCGCCGATCCGTTTTCCTTCAATCTGTCTCACTCGCATAAAGTAATGACCCGGCATAGGTGTGGGTACACTTAGCTGAGTACCAAAAGGAGACGCCTGGGTGATCAATGGCAATTTGAAGTCATCTGAAACGGATATCTGTAATTCGTATTGCGAGCTTGCCTTACCCTGCCAAGTAATCATGATTTGCTCGCCCTGCTCAAATTTGGGCACATTTAGAACAACATTTTCTGGCAAAGTCACAACTTGCAACTCAGGGACTTTCACAGAAATAGCAGTTTTGCCCTCCATGCCCTGCAGACCATTTTCATCGATGGCGCGCAAGCGCAGCCAGTAGTGACCCACGCTCAAGCCTGCAATGTTGATCAAGTTGCCTTGCGCTTTGACTGGTGCAACGAGGTTTCTAAATTCTTCGTCACTTGCCACTTCACCACTGAAACCAGTTGCCCCATTCAATGCTGGCATGATGAAACTCACTGATGAAGGTGGGAAATCCGCCCCCAAGTTGGGGAACTTCGGCTGCGGCAATAAGGTGATTACTTTCAGTGGATGTTTGCCGTCAGCTACCGATCCTTGCCCACCAGCCAACTCAATATGCTGAGATATCTTTTCCGCTTCAAAACCAACTAAGCCATCCTCAATCTCAGCCAGCGTGTTATCGCCCTCTTGCCCCATACGGAAATGCGTACCCCGCACGCCGATAGTCGCGTTCTTGGATTGAATGTGCAGCGGCGCTTGGCCCAAAGGATATTTCTTTTTGAATACCTCGATACGACCTGTCACTATTCTAAACACAGCCCTGAAGAAATTGCCTTGCTCTTTTTTATCTAACTGCTTGGCCGCCACGTTGGAACTTTCCAATACATTCATCGTCGAGCCATCGGGCAAACTCAATCGCACACTGCCACCTGCAGGCGTTTCCAGAGTTGCGCCTGTCGGCACGGCATCCCCCACTTTTACCGCTTGCCCATTCAGCGTCACTGCACCCGTTAACGATTCAACACGTGCTTCAGCGGGCACATTTTTCAGCCAAGCCAACTGCATCCGCAAGGTTTGCCCTGGCGTGATCAAATTGGAATTCCTAAGTTTGTTATAGCGTGAGACTTCATTCCATCGGGCGGGTGAGTCCAACACCTCTCTGGATAACTTACCCAGATTATCGCCTTTCTTAACTTGATAAATGTAATCCACATCGGCAGACGCAGCCTCCGCAAAAGCCAAATTATTAAAGGTACACAGTGCAATCATCAACACGCTTGATTTAAGTTTCATCTCTCTTCCCCTGTTATCAAAAGCTATCGTCCCGCAACCGTCATGCCCTCAACCAAAATAGACCCACTCTGTCTCGACCCTGCCACCAGCACATCGTTGCCCACCGCGACAATGTTGCGATACATGTCCTTGAGATTGCCCGCGATGGTGATTTCTTGCACGGGATATTGAATCTCACCGTTCTCAACCCAGAAGCCTGCCGCTCCGCGCGAGTAGTCGCCTGTCACGCCATTCACCCCCTGCCCCATCAACTCGGTCACCACTAGGCCGCGCGACATAGTTTTTACCAACCCAGCAAAATCCAATTCGCCTGATTGCAAAATTAAATTATGGTTGCCGCCTGCATTACCCGTGGTGCTGAGTCCCAGCTTGCGCGCCGCATAACTGCCTAGGAAATAACCGCGCAGCACGCCATCTTCAACGATAGTACGGCGTTGTACTTGCACGCCCTCATCATCGAATGGGCTGGAAGCCAAGCCGCGAGGGATGTCTGGAATATCCTGAATGTTGATGTGTGGTGCGAAGATTTGTTGATCCATCTTATCCAGCAAAAAAGAGGATTTGCGATACAAGCTGCCACCGCTCACTGCGCCGACAAAATGCCCCAACAAACTGGCCGCAATCGACGCTTCAAATATCACCGGCACTTGCATAGTGTCCAATTGGCGGGCTTTCAAACGACGCACCGTGCGCTCGGCAGCGATGCGTCCAATCTGTTTCACTTCAACGATCTCACTCGCATTCCGCGCCACGCTGTACCAATAATCACGCTCCATCGCATCATCTTTACCCGCGATGACAGCGCAACTCACACTATGACGCGACGTGGGATAGCCGCCAATAAAGCCCAAGCTATTCGCCGTGATGAATTGCGCTTCATGCACATTCACCGTCGCCCCTTCGGAATTGCTGATGCGCTTATCGGTATCCAGCGCGGCCTGTTCACACTCTTGCGCTAATGCAATCGCATCCTCCACGGGCAATACCCACGGGTGATACAAGTCGAGATCAACATGCTTGCGCGCCAATTTATCCGCATCGGGCAAACCGGAACAATCATCTTTCGCGGTGTAGCGCGCAATCGACAACGCCGCATCCACTGTATCGCGTATCGCCTGAGGCGAAAAATCCGAGGTGCTGGCATTGCCGCGCTGCTGACCAATATAAACGGTGATACCCAACCCCTTATCGCGGTTGTATTCGATGGTTTCCACTTCGCCATGCCGAACCGTCACAGCCTGACCAAACCCTTCAGAAACTTCGGCTGAAGCAGCAGTCGCCCCGCGCTGCTTGGCATACGCCAGCATATCTTGCGCGATGTGGCGCAATGCCGCATCGGTATGGGAGAAACGTGAAGTGTGATGGACTAAGGCTTTCATAAGCAGAGGGATAATTGATGAAAGGCGTTATCATAGCAGCATAGCCAAGGCGGATTTATAGCCTGTTAGAAAACAATTCAACTAGACCAGTTTAATTTCATACAACTAAATTTAAGGAACAAAATCATAATGCGGTACATAACAGCCAGCCTAGGATTCATCATTTGCGTTGCTTCACTTCCAGCATTTGCTGATGATACTTATCAAAGAAATACGGGGGTCTCAATTGGCTTTGGTTCTACGGCACTTTCCATCAGAAAATCTGTAAGCGAATCAACTCTCGTATTTGCAGGAATTAATTCTTCTTATTTCCATAACAATTCTACTCTTAGCGGTGGCAACAACATTAGTGGTGGCGACAGCAAAAGCATAGCCAATAGCAATAGCTTAGGTTTAGGAGTAAGGCATTTTCTCTCTCTAGACAAATTTTCAAAATTTGCTGAGGGTGCACTATCAATAGACTACACAGAAGGAAGAAATTCATTTGGGAGCAACAATTACGTTGCTCAAGTGTCGTTATCTGCCGTATATGGAATTGAGTATTTTCTTGCATCAAATTTGAGTATTGAAGGTAAAGCGGGCATTGGTATTAGCTACAGCAAAAGCACTTCTGCGCCATTTAAATATATCTCGAAGCAAATTTCTTTACCTCTAGCATCTACTGCCATCACTTATTATTGGTAAGCACTAGGCGACCCAACATGACCACACACAATAAAAATCCCAACGAAAAAGAACCGCTCATCATTCATCTCAGCGATGACGACGAGGATGATTATGAGGACGACGACGAGTTCGACGATGGCGAAGTAGAAGTCATCCGCCCCAATGCACCCAAAGCGACTGGCCAAAGCACCCGTGGGCGCGGCTTACGCAATCAAGTTGTCGTCGCCGAAGACGAGGAAGAACTACCGCCGAGCAAAACCAAGATCAAGAAGCAGATGCATGAGCTGCGTGATCTCGGCAAAGAGCTGACTGAGCTGGGCAAGGATCAACTCACTCAACTCGACATTCCGGAAAATCTGCACGATGCGATACGTGAGTTTAAGAACCTCAATAAGTTCGGCGCGATACGCCGCCAGTTGCAATACATTGGCAAGCTGATGCGTCACGTGGAGACCGCGCCCATCATCGCCAAACTGGATGCGTGGAAGGGAAAGTCGCAGCATCACATCGCCTATATGCACCAATTGGAACGCTGGCGTGACCGATTGTTGGAGAACGATAGCGCGTTGACTGAGCTGCTCGCCGCACACCCCGAAGCCGATGGGCAACGCTTGCGCACGCTGATACGCAACGCGCAAAAAGAAATTGAAGCCAGCAAGCCGCCAAAGAATTTCCGCGAGATTTTTCAGGTGCTGCGCGAAATTATTCCTGAGCCCACATAAACTTTCCTACAGAAATTCAAGTTTCGAGCTAGGGAAACGCTGATTTATTCAATTTTTTGGACAGCGCGCTGTTTGTCTCCTCCCCTGACAAGGGGAGGTTGGGAGGGGTTTCGGGGTTAACGCCAAGGGCAGCAAGGCTTAAAGCCAAAATCGAAACCCCCTCTAACTCCCCCTTGTCAGGGGGAGAACCACGCTCCGATTTAAGAGCGTAGTGGACTAAATCAGCGTAATTTTTTGAGAGCAACACAACATAGCGACGGAAATTGGATTTTTGAAATACTCATAAACTTATGGCTACCCTACTCCCACATATTAGTTTCGACACAGGCAAAAACCCCCAGCACAGCATCATCTGGTTACACGGCTTGGGGGCGGATGGCGAGGACTTTGCGCCAATTGCGCAACAGATTAAGTTGCCCGTTACGGTGCGCTACATTTTCCCGCACGCGCCGATGCGCCCCGTCACCATCAATGGTGGGTTTGTCATGCGCGCTTGGTATGACATCGTTGAACCCAACATCAGCGGGCGGCAAGATGCCGAAGGGATTCGCGCTTCACAAAGCAAAGTTGAAGCACTAATCGCGCAGGAAGTGGCGCGCGGCGTTGCGCAGCGCAATATCTTCCTAGCGGGATTTTCACAAGGTGGTGCGGTGGTGCTGCACACCGCATTGCGCCAAGCTGTGCCGCTTGGCGGCGTACTGGCACTTTCCACTTATTTACCGCTTGGTGAGCCAGCCAAAACTGAAATGTGCACTGCAGCGAGAGCCACGCCGATATTTCTGGCGCATGGTCGTAGCGACAGCGTGATTCCTTTTGCGGTGGGAGAAAAATCGAAAGATGCTTTACTCGCGCTAGGGTGTGATGTGGACTGGCATGAATACAATATGCAGCATTCGGTTTGCGAGCAAGAGATCAGCGATATCGCGGCTTGGTTGAGGTTTAAGATTCAAGCCAAATAGTTCATTAGAACCAATTATTCCTTCCCCCTTGCAGGGGGAAGGTTAGGATGGGGGTAGAAGTGGTGAAATGTACACGCTTTCACCCCCTCCCTAGCCCTCCCCCTGCAAAGGGGAGGGGATATGAACAATCTGAGTTCAATAAGACTCGCCGTGATGGCTACCTTCTTGTTCAACTAAGCGAAACTTCGCCAGATCATAATCCGCGCCTTTTTCCACCAAGCCACTCGGTATCAGCAAATAATTTTTTTCATCAATCTCAGTTTGTAAACTGCGACCATCGGAGTACGCATCAACATGCATCAGTATCTGCACTTCACCCGAAGCATCAGCTTGCTTCGCATACAACCACAACGCAAGTTGTCCATCTTCAAAGTATCCGCTTGCTGAGCCGTTTTGCATCAATGCCACGCAAGTAATCTGATTCGCCAACATTTCCACGCCTATGTGCAATTGCCCCGCATCATCGCGAGACATACGACGCACCATCGACGCACCCCAGTTGGACACGCCCGCAGGTTGCACGCCGAGCAAACTACCGATACGCAAACCATCAAAACCTTGTGGCGGCAATATGGTTAAAAATCCATTCGCGCTAATGTCTTCAAGTTCCCATTGCACAGGTTTAGCCGTGCTTAAATTCAACCCCGCAGTGATATGTTCAACGGTGTTTTCAAAGCCACTCACGACGGTCATATTCACTTTGACACTGCGTCGCACACTTTGCCGCGTCGGCGGTTCTTTTAAAAAGCTAAGTAGTGATTTCGCTACGTCACACACTACTTTGGCTTCGTACACGCCACCCAAATTCAAATCATCAGGGAGAATATTTTTTTCCAATGTAGTGATTAAAGCCGCCAGTTTCGGCTTGATGCCCACCACGTTAATAAAACGCATGGTGGGCTGAGCGGAAATTTCGGGATTCGCCCGCGCTGGTGCGGCAGGTTGATTCAAATCGAAACACAGGAAATCCGCTTCATTTTGCACCGCGTGCAAATCTATCGCCGCACAATATTGCGCCACGATGCGCTCTGAAAGATGAATGAATAAGGGACTCATGCTATTCACGCCGCTCCCATACCAACCCAATAAGCGCGCAATTTGGCACTTCACGGTGGTGTTAGCTGCTACGCCCGATGTCAAACTAACCGGGGTGTCCATGAATTTTTGCAGCTCGGCACTTTGATAAAGTTGCGCAAGGTTAGTCCAAATCGTTTTATCGACTACACCGTAATGCGCACAAATAAATTTCAACTGTGCAACATAGGCATTCACGCTGTGCGCCAATAACAACGGCACTTGCACGCGGATGGTGCTACTGCCTTTATCGTCATTACCATAACGTTTGAAGATGGCAAAATACGCCGTGGAAGTGCTGCGGGAAAAATTATCCAGCGTCATCCACATACGATTTTCTTGGAATTTATTAAGCTCGTGCGGCGTGAAAAATTCGCGCGTCAGCTTTTTTATATGCGGCTGCGCTGTCTCATCCAACAAACGTAACACGGTGAGTTGATGATCAACTCTAAACTCGGTATTTTCGGCAACCGAATCAATCCACTCGGTGAGCTCCGCCAACAATTTATACACATCATTTTTTGGCAAATCTTCCAACATAGCTTGGACAGACTTCATATCCGCCATCGGGTGATCCGACTTTTTGCCAAATAAACTTGATAACATTTTCGCTCCCTACCGCGCATTTTCTGGGTTTGTGGCAATATAACCGCAAACTAATTTTCTGAATAGCTCGAACCGATGATTCCCTGGTTGCACGACCATTTTCCGCCCACTTCACAGGCATTAAGCTCGCCCAATGGCTTGCTGGCAGCGGGGGGGGGATTTATCTGCGACGCGATTGCTTGACGCTTATCAACATGGGATTTTCCCCTGGTATAACGAAGGCGACCCGATTCTTTGGTGGAGTCCTGATCCGCGCACGGTATTCATCCCCAGCCAATTCAAAGTTTCCACCTCGCTCAACAAAGTGTTGCGCAAACATCAATACGAAGTGACTTTCGATCGAGACTTCGAGCAAGTGATGCGTTGCTGCGCCGCACCACGGGACGGTGCAAATGGCACATGGATTAGCGAAGACATCATTGCTGCTTATTGTGAACTGCATCGCATCGGTCATGCACATTCGGTGGAAGTTTATATTGATGGTGAATTGGCTGGTGGCGTTTACGGTGTTAGTTTGGGGCGCATGTTTTATGGCGAATCGATGTTCAGCAGCGTCAAAAACGGTTCAAAAATCGCACTTGTACACCTCGCCAAGCAACTTGTTCGCTGGCAATTCGGCATGATTGATTGTCAAATGAGCACGCCCCACCTTACTTCGCTAGGCGCAATAGAAATACCGCGCAGCAAATTTATCGAACGTCTGCAAGAATTGGTACACTGTGAGCCACACACCCATTGGCAGTTTGATACCGATTTGTTCGCATGAGCTTACTAAATGATATTCCGCTAACCGCGCTGCATTTTTACCTGACCGCGCCCTACCCTTGCAGCTACTTGCCAGACTTACTCGCCCGCTCGCAGGTTGCCACGCCTGCCATGCTGATTAGCACACCGGTGTATTCAGAGTTGGTGCAACACGGTTTTCGTCGCAGCGGCACTTACACCTATCGTCCACATTGTGATAACTGCTCTGCTTGCGTGCCGTTGCGCGTGATGGCTAACGCATTCACCGCAAACCGTTCACAGCGGCGTGCTTGGAAGCAACATGCCAATCTCGATGTCTCTGTGCACGCACTGCAAGACAGCTCTGAACATTACGATCTTTATCAACGCTATCAAAGCGCACGTCACAAAGACGGCGGCATGGATAATGATGACCGCGAGTCGTACCAAAATTTTCTCCTGCAAAGCAATGTCGATTCGCTGCTCGTAGAATTTCGTGAGCCTCACATTCAGGGCAAAGCGGGCGCACTGCGTATGGTCAGCTTGATAGACTTGCTTAACGATGGCTTGTCATCTGTCTATACTTTTTACGAACCCGATTTACCCCAAGCACGTTTCGGTGTTTACAACGTGTTGTGGCAGATTGAGTTATGTTGCAAGTTGAATTTGGATTTTGTGTATCTCGGTTATTGGATAGAGCAGAGCCGCAAGATGTCGTACAAAACTGACTACCAACCCGCACAAGGCCTGATTAACGGCACATGGCAAGCACTCGACAAAACCGACATCCGCACTAATTTAGGAACAATCACACCATGATACGACTAGGCATCTTTGTTTTTTCACTACTAATTTTGCCGTTCATTGGGCTATGGATAAGCGGAGCGGAATGGAACACTGCTCCCGCCAATATTGTCGAAGCCGGCATTATTATCCCGGCAACTTTGCTTACAACGATCACCTTACTTGGCTATGTTTTTCTCACCAGCCACATGGTCAAGTTATACACCGGCACTAACCCGCTTAGCGTTCAGCGCAATTATTATTTTGCCGTGAGCGGATCAAGTGCTGTCCTAGGCTGGATTTTGGTTTACCTGAATTATTATGTGGCCAGCTGGGTTCCGCTACATGGAAATTTAGCCTTGGAAATATTGCTCTACACACCATTATTTGCCCTGCTCGCACCGGCAATCCTCAGCACTCGTGCTTTGCTGGGTTCATTCAAGGGACTGCTTAAATTGCTTTCACGGGGCATCCGCTTTCCTGATTTTCAAGCCGAAAAACTTTCCTTTACGCTACTGGCATTCAGCGCAATTGGCTTGATTGGCGGTGCGGCATTTCCTGAACAATTATTCGGTCTGCTATGGCTCTCACCCTTGCTATTGCTGATTGCCATGCAATTGTTATGGAACGAAAGCACTATCTTTTCCGGCCTCAAGTCGGGCGATTGGGGGCGTGTGGTATGCGTCACTTTATCCAGCATCATCGTCTGCAACATTACCGTGATGGCTTATCAAAGTAATGGGGGTAGTGTGTTAATCAATATATCCAATTCTGCCTATGTACAAATTGGCTATGCAGCATTCGGATTACTTTGTGTTCAACTCAGCGATGTCATCGCAGAAAATTGGCGGGGCAAAAAGCGTATGGAATTATTCCAGCAGAAGAAAAAATTTCCCATCCCAGTTGTCGTTAAAAAAGATTGAGTATGCATTCATTAGTCCCGCGCCATGTTAATCGAGCGTATGGTGCAAACACTCTTTGCAATAAGTTTCGACAATGAAAGGCACAATGAAAAACAATTCGAGCCTGACCCTCATGGCACTCGGTTAAGGATTTTACTTCATTAAAACAGTTGGGCTGAACACTGCTGATGGTAAGCTTTTGTTGCGACACGAAAGCCACTCAACTCAGGAGGACAGCCCAGATG
>JABFRF010000004.1 GCA_013141315.1 Gallionella sp.
GGCACTTCCAAATTCGTCAGCACTTTGATGAGTTGCTTGGCGCTGCCGCTAGGATAGAGCGTTGGAATGGCGACCACTTCGATGTTGCGAGCGTTGGCTGCAATCAGTTGCAAGGCTTTTATCGCTTCAGGCTTGTTGTCTTCAATGCCTATCAATATCTCTTCAGCACCCAAGATTTGGCGCATGATTTCTGCACCACCGATGACTTCGGAAGCGCGTTCACGCATCAGCATGTCATCGCAAGTGATGTACGGTTCGCATTCCGCACCGTTCAAAATCAGCGTAGTGACTTTATGTTTGGTGTTGAGTTTTAAGTCGCTGGGGAACGCCGCGCCGCCTAAGCCAACCACACCTGCCATACGCAAGGCGTTGCGTAAATTTGCTGGCGAGCTGTGTTGATATGCAATCGGCGTGCGAACAATCCATTCGTCTTTCCCATCAGGAATTAATGTTGCGCACAAATCCGCCAAGCCGGAAGGATGCGCCACCAACTCCATACTGATCGCGTTGATCGTGCCGGAGGTTGAAGCATGGATAGCACTAGACATCGTGTCTTGTGGCATGCCGATGAGTTGCCCTTTAAGCACGTGATCTCCAACCTGCACGATAGGCTTTGCACGATTTCCGGCGTGCTGATGAAAGGGAATCACCAGCTTGCCGGGTATGGCTAACCGTCCAATGGGCACGGTAGTGGATTGTGATTTATGCGTGGGCGGATGAATGCCGCCGTGGAATTTATACAGCGTTCTCATGCGGTAGCTTTCATCACATCCAGCGGATATTTCCACTTCCAGTTGGTGGTTTTTTCTTCGATGGTCACCATGCTGATGCAGTCCACCGGGCAAGGTGCCAAGCACAGTTCGCAGCCCGTGCATTCTGCGGTGATGATGGTGTGCATCTGTTTGGCAGCACCTGCGATCGCATCAACGGGGCACGCTTGTATGCACAACGTGCAACCGATGCAAGTGTTTTCGTCGATGAACGCATAACCTTTCGGTTTGGGCGCGTTGGTTTCACCACCAAACGGTTTGTATTCCACGCCCAAAAAATCCGCCAGTTTATGTATGCCTTCATCGCCACCGGGCGGGCAGCGATTGATGTCGGCTTCACCCGCCGCAATCGCTGTCGCATAAGGCTTGCAGCCGGGGAAGCTACATTGTCCGCATTGGGTTTGCGGCAAAATGGCATTGATCTGCTCGACCAAAGGATTGCCTTCCACATGGAATTTAATCGCAGCAAAACCCAATATCGCACCGAGTACGATGGCAAGCACTGCCATGACAAATAAAGCATTCAACATGTTAATTTGTAACTAGACAGAAAAAATAAAGAGAGAAGCTCATAATTTGATGAGTCCGGAAAAGCCCATAAACGATAGGCTCATCAGGCCAGCGGTGACCATCGCAATGGATGATCCTTTGAAAATTCCGGGTACGTCCGAACCTTCCATGCGTTCACGTATGCCCGCAAATAAAATCAACACCATGCTGAAACCCACCGCGCCACCAAAGCCAAATAATAAGGACTGAGCGAAGTTATGATTTCTCGTGACATTTAATAACGGAATACCCAGTACCGCACAATTGGTGGTGATGAGTGGCAGATATATGCCTAGCGCTTGGTACAGAGGAGGAAACGTTTTTTTGAGCAACATCTCGGTAAGTTGCACAATGCCCGCAATCACCACGATGAAAGAAAGTGTCTGCAAGTAAGATAATTCGGGGCCTAGCAGATACTTGTCTATCAGATAACTCGCGCCGCACGCCAAAGTTAAAACAAACGCGGTTGCTGCGCCCATGCCTATTGAGGATTCCAATTTTTTGGACACGCCCATGAACGGGCACAAACCCAAGATTTGCACCATCACCACGTTATTAACGAACACCGCCCAAACCAGTAACAGCAAGTAGTCAGTCATTTCATACCTCTACGGAATAGGCGCGGATTATCCGCTCATTCTTATATTGCTTCAACAGTGGTCTGGGCATATTGATATTCCAATAAGTTTTTAACAGTTGCGTGGATTTCAATTTGACTTAACTCTCTTCGCACTTCGCCAGGCGAATTTATATTTCTATTCGCGTCCCCATTTCTATTACGCGGTTAGCCGGAATCTTAAAGAAGTCCGCCGCGTTCATAGCATTTTTGGATAACGCTAGAAATAACTGTTTGCGCCATTTCATCATGCCGGGGTTGGAGCCGGAAATAACCAAGGCACGTGATATAAAGAAGGAGGTGGTCATCAAGTCGAAGGGTAAGCCACGTGTGGTGCACAACTCTAAGGCCGCCGGCAGATCAGGCGTTTCCATAAAACCATAGAAAACTCTTAGACGAAAAAAATTATTGCCCATATTGTCGATCAATAAACGGTTGCCATTGGAGACATAAGGTTTGTCCTCAAGCAAGACGGTAAGAAGAACATTGCGTTCGTGTAGTACCTGATTGTGCTTGAGATTGTGCAGCAGCGAGGAAGGTGCGCCTTCGCCCACACTGGCAAGAAACACCGCTGTGCCCTGTACCCGGTTGACACTGTCAGCACTATCCAGAACCACATTGATGGGCACAGCTTGCCGTTCAATCTCTGCAAACAACAATTTCCGGCCACGTTTCCAAGTAGTCAGTACCGTGAAAGAAACGACAGCGATGCCCAACGGAAACCAGCCCCCTTGCGGAATCTTCATGGCATTGGCGGCAAAGTAGGTCAAGTCTGCAACCAGCAGAACGGAGATCAACGGTATCGCAATCGCCAAAGACCAACGCCAATACAGAATGATTACGAAGGAAATCAATATCGTGGTAATGCTCATGGTGCCGGTGACGGCGATGCCGTAAGCGGCAGCCAAATTACTGGAACTTTGGAAGGCAAAGACTAGGAAGACGACCGCCAGGTAAAGCGTCCAGTTGGTGAAAGGCACATAGATTTGTCCTTGTGCTTTGTCTGAGGTTTGGCGAATGGCTATGCGTGGCAAAAAGCCCATTTGTACCGATTGACTCGCTAACGAAAATGCGCCTGAAATCACAGCTTGCGACGCAATTACTGTGGCGGCGGTGGCGAGCAACACCATCGGTACCAGTGCCCATGCCGGTGCCAGTAGATAAAAGGGGTTCTCTATTGCTTGCGGGTTTTGCAGTAACAACGCCCCTTGGCCGAAATAATTCAACACCAAGGCAGGTAGTACAAAGTAGAACCACGCCAAGCGAATCGGATGTTTGCCAAAATGCCCCATATCGGCATACAGGGCTTCACCACCAGTGATGGCAAGCACGATAGCACCCAGTGCCAGAAAGGATAGCCACGGGTCGGTACTTAAAAATTGGTAAGCATAGATAGGATTGAGTGCCAATAACACTTGCGGGCTTTGCGCGATGGACATGATGCCGAATATGGCAAGACTAAGAAACCAAACGATCATGATCGGGCCGAAGGTCATGCCGACCACACTGGTGCCGTGCTTCTGAATGAAAAATAGACCCGTTAAAACAATAATAGTGACGGGCAAGATGTAAATACTGAACTGGTGCGAAACCACGTCCAAGCCTTCGACTGCCGAAAGCACGGATATTGCCGGAGTGATCATGCCATCTCCAAAAAACAAAGCGGCTGCAACCACACTCAGTGCGGTGACAAACCATTTTGTTTTTGGGTGTTGTGAAGTCAACTCACTGACCAAGGATAACAGTGCCATCGAACCGCCTTCGCCACGGTTATCCGCACGCATAACGATGACCACATATTTGAGTGACACCAGCAGCATGATGGTCCAGAACATCACTGACAACACACCAAGAATGTTGGCTTCAACCACAGGTAACGGATGATGTCCGGCGAAGGTTTCCTTCAATGCATATAGTGGACTGGTACCGATGTCGCCATACACCACGCCTAGTGCGCCCAGTACCAAGGTGGGTAACTTCTGTTTTGTTTGTGCTTCGCTCATTTTGTCTGCCATCCCATTTCTTCTCTGCGGAAGAATGGGGCGGCACTCTACGCTTGGTTTATATCAGACGCAATTTTAAGTGAATGCTGTTTATCGAGCCGTTAACTTTGTGAATATCACTTCACTAGGCAAAGCATCACGCAAAGCGGTTGCGAGATTGGTAAACGTTTCTGGCAACGGCGCGCGTTTTCGCCACACCAAAGCAATGCGGCGACTAGGTGCGGGTACTTGGAAGGGGACAATTTTGACTGTGGATTTTGGTGCGCTGGTAAAGGCTGCTAGCGCGGGAAGTAAGGTAATGCCGATGTTCGCACCGACCATTTGGCGCAAAGTTTCAAGGCTGGTGGCGCGGATTTCTTCCATTTGTTGTTGCGCGCCACATACCGCCAAGGCTTGGTCGCGCAGGCAATGACCTTCTTCCAATAACAGCAGTGTTTCGCTGTGCAGCTCACTTAGCTTGATACTTTTTCGTTTGGCTAGAGGGTGTTGCGCGGGTAGTGCGGCGAGGAAAGGTTCATCGAATAAGGGCATCACATCTAGGTTGTCATCGGCCACAGGCAGTGCTAACAAAGCCGCGTCGAGCTGCCCATTAGTCAGGTCGGTGAGAATATCTGGAGTCATTTGTTCACGCAGTAACAGACGTAGTTGCGGGAATTTTTTCTGCGTCACTTTCAAAACTTGCGGCAAGTAGTAAGCACCTAGTGTGGGGATGATGCCCAGCCGTATGGTACGTGCCATTGGCTCATGGGCATGACGAGCTAATTGTTGAATGTGCTCTGTTTCTGCGATGATCAAGCGCGCAGAAGCAAGAATTTTAGCCCCGATAGGAGTGGGTGAGATGGGCGTTAAACTGCGGTCAAACAAGCTCACCCCCAAATAATCTTCCAGCTTTTTCACTTGGGTCGAGAGCGTTGATTGGCTGATGAAGCACGCTGCCGCAGCGTTGCCAAAATGCCCGTGGTCAGCCAATGCCACTAGGTAACGAAGTTCTTGCAGTGTCATAACTAGCTCCCAATGACCGATAGATTATATAGATTGAATTGTTCTAAACAATCTATTGGATAAATAGTAGCACAAGGCATTTAATGGCGACACCAAACATCAGCAGCAAGATGCACGGCAATCAACTCAGCTAAATTTAAGGAGAACATCATGAGCAAGAAAACAGTAATGACCACAGCCGCTGGCAACGGTATTGGCGACAATCAGAATTCCCTCACGGCTGGCGCACGCGGCCCAGTGTTGATGGCGGATTATCAGTTGATGGAAAAAATGGCGCACTTCAATCGTGAGCGGGTGCCAGAGCGAGTAGTCCACGCCAAGGGCGCAGGCGCGTATGGAACATTTACCGTAACGGGGGATATTTCCAAATACACCAATGCGAAGATTTTTTCTAAAGTCGGTAATCGTTGCGAGACGTTTGCACGTTTCTCCACCGTTGCAGGGGAGCTGGGTTCGCCAGATACGGCGCGTGATCCGCGTGGCTTCTCGGTGAAGTTTTATACCGAGGATGGTAATTGGGACATGGTGGGCAACAATACACCTGTATTTTTTATCCGCGACGCGCTGAAGTTTTCTGACTTCATTCATTCGCAAAAACGCTCGCCGCAAACGGGTATGCGCGACAACACCATGCAATGGGATTTTTGGAGTTTGTCGCCAGAGTCCATGCACCAAATTACCACCTTGTTTTCGGATCGCGGCATCCCCGCGACGTTGCGCCACATGAACGGATACGGCTCACATACCTTCAGTTTGTGGAACGACAAAGGCGAACGGTATTGGGTGAAATGGCACTTCAAAACCTTGCAAGGCAATAAAACCTTAACTCAGTCGGAAGCCAATAAAATAGCGGGTGAAAACCCAGACTACCATCGCCGTGATTTGTTTACGTCGATTGAAAAAGGGGATTTTCCCCAGTGGCGTGTGATGGTGCAAATCATGCCGGAAAAAGATGCCGAGACATACCCTATTCATCCGTTTGACGTGACCAAAGTTTGGCCGCATAAAGATTATCCATTGCAGGAAGTGGGCGTGTTAGAGCTGAATCGCAATCCGCAAAATTATTTTGCCGAAGTCGAGCAAGCTGCTTTTGAGCCAGGCAATTTACCGCGCGGCATGGGTGCATCTCCCGACAAAATGTTGCAAGCGCGCATTCTGTCTTACCCCGACGCACATCGTTATCGCATCGGCATTAACTACGCCGCGCTGGAAGTAAACAAGCCGCGTATTCCCGTGCATCACTATCACCGTGATGGGCAAACGCGCTTCGATGGCAACTTTGGTAGCGCAGTAAATTATCAGCCGAATAGCTTTGAAGGACCGACTGACGAAGCGAAATACCAAGAGCCACCATTGAAAATTTCGGGTGATGCAGACCGCTACAATCATCGCGATGGCAATGATGATTACACCCAGGCAGGGAATTTATATCGCTTGATGAATGCCGATCAGAAAAGTCAGTTGATAAGCAACTTGGTGGGTGCATTAACAGGTGTGCCTAAGTTTATCCAAGTGCGTCAACTGGCACATTTCCACAAGGCTGATGCCGAGTATGGCAAAGGCGTTGCGGCAGGCTTGGGTATCGAAATGAAAGAGGTAATTTAACGCTGAACAATTTGCGGCTCGGTCAATTTGATTGAGCCGCAACCAAACTAGGAGAGCATCATGGATACGCAAATGCTACAAAATCTTTCACATCAAGCGGCGGTATTTTTTCACGCTTTCACACACGCTTTAGCCAATATGGGATTGGGGCTTGAGGGCGCGTCAACTTACGAAGACGATGAGTTTATTTAAGGCTGCTTGTATGCGCACTGAGCGATAGCGAGATTGTCGGTCAGCTCCAAGCAACTTCTTAAATCCAAGTTACGCTGCCGAGCAGGCTTGTCGGCAAGTGGCTTAGGTGGCGTGGTGTTGGCGATAGCTTTTTCGGTTTTCAGCTCAGTTGCAACTTCTGCTTTGGTAGGTGCAACCACTTCAGTTTGTGCAACGACTGTAGGTGTCGGTTTATTCGACGGTGTGACCGCAGCGACAACAGGAACTTGTTTTACAGTAGGTGCAGGTGCTGGTGTGGCGGGCGGCGCAGGATTAACCGCAGCAGTTTTGGGCGTATAGGCAGGCTGCGGTTTGGCAAAAGGCATAGGCGGTTTGTTGACGGGGGCTTCGTTTTTGCCTATCAACGAATCAAATGCACCGCTGAAAAATCCAGCTAGTCCACCCGTTAACACTAAAGCAAAAACACCGACGACTATGCGTGACATTTTCTCTCCTCCCAACATGCTCATGATTTTCCCTTCATTTTTTACCGCTACAGTATGCGTGGAATTTTAACACTCAAAGTTGATGTTGATTCGCGTAACTTCTTAGTTCTAGCTGAGTCATTCCCGCGCAGGTGGGAATCCAGATGATTGAATAATTTTCCGCGAAGCGGAACAACATCATGGCTTTGTCCGCTTCGCGGGATATTCGTTTTGTCTAGATTCCCGCCTGCGCGGGAATGACGAGTGAGTAAATTACAAAGCGCGAATCGCCGCGCAAGCTTCGCTAATCAACACGGGGCCGCGATATATCAATCCGCTGTAAATTTGCACCAAGCTTGCTCCCGCTTTGATTTTTTCCGCAGCATCCGCGCCACTCAAAATGCCACCCACGCCGATGATAGGCAGCGCGCCTTGTAGTTCGGCGGCAAGTTGGCGTATCACGGTAGCGGACTTGTCACGCACGGGCGCACCGCTTAATCCACCTGTCTCTTCGCCATGCGGCAAACCTTCCACGCCTGTGCGTGAGAGGGTGGTGTTGGTGGCGATTACGCCGTCGATATGATGCGTCATCAGCAATTGTGCGATTTGCGAGACTTGTTCGGACTCCATATCAGGCGCGATTTTTAATGCGATGGGTACATACTTGCCATGCATATCGGCGAGTTTTTGTTGCTCGGTTTTGAGCAGATTAAGCAAGTTATCCAGCGCGTCGTTATCTTGCAAGCGGCGCAAATTTTTAGTGTTGGGTGAAGATATATTCACGGTGATGTAGCTGGCATGAGCATAGACTTTACGCAGGCAAATCAAATAATCATCAGCCGCATTTTCAATCGGCGTGGTCGCGTTTTTGCCGATGTTAATGCCGAGTATGCCGCGATAATTTGCACGCTGCACATTAGCAATTAGCTTATCCACACCATCGTTATTAAAGCCCATGCGATTGATAATGGCGTTGGCTTGCGGCAAGCGAAACAAACGCGGCTTGGGGTTACCCGCTTGGGGGAGCGGCGTGATCGTACCAATTTCGATAAAGCCGAAACCCAGTGCCGCGAGACCGTTGATGCAGTCACCATTTTTATCCAAACCCGCTGCGAGACCGACAGGATTGGGGAAATTCATACCCATTACGGTACGCGGATTGTTAGGAATACTCGGCGCAAGCATGCCGCTCAAACCCATAGCATAGGCGGCTTGCAGGCCACTAAGTGTGAGGTGGTGCGCGGCTTCTGGGTTTAGTTGAAACAGGGCGGGACGAATGAGTTGGTACATAATTTTAGAACACCACAAAAGTTAATACGGAGAGGCGATAGTGGTTCCGCCACGGAAAGCCGTTCTCTCCAACGAGCCTACTTTTTATCTAACGTAAATTTCGCTCCGCGCTCTTTCAACATCACCAGCACCTTGTCTTTCCATACTTGCATATCAGAGTTAGGCTGCAGCGGTCTTCCTTGACATTCTTCTGCCAGCCCATCCAAGTTAGCGACAAGTCCATGGTTTAGCATATATACAATTAAATCAAACCTGGCTGGTATGGTTAATGCGTTAGCTGAAGACCTACCGTACTTACTTAACCAATTGAGGTCAGCTCCCGCGTTGACAAGTATAGTGACAATCTCTTCGTCACCATTCAAGGATGCCTCAAACAAAAGTGGCCAATCCGGTCCGCCGTCTCCCCAACCGATCAAACTGGGATTGCCACCGTGTTTCAATAATAACTTGAGCAGTCTAGGCTTCTGGTTATGTACCGCAAAATACATCGCAGAGGCATGGTGTTTCTTTTCCTGGAAATTAGGATTCGCCCCTGCCTTGAGCAAGTATTCCAGTTTCTTCTCGTCAAAATGGCTGGCTGACAATACCCATAGCAAAGGGGGGAGGTCTTCCGCGCCCACCGCATTCACGTCCACACCTTGCGCTAATAATTTATCCGCCTCGGTGTAATCGCCACTCATCACCGCTTCTACCAATTGCGCAGTTTGCGGTTTGGCAAAAGTTTGTGTCGGGGTCAAGCCTGCCACCGTCGTATCTGCACAACCCGCAACCATCAACACCGCGATGAACGAACTTAACGCAGCCACATATCGCATCATATTTTTCATGCTCACTCCCCAAACCAATCACAGGCTAGCACCCTATCTATTCCAAGGCTTGCGGTCAAACATCAATACACAAGTTGCATGTTGTGCGGGTTCGCAGTCCATGCGTCGCAGTGTTTTAACCGGCTATTTATTACGAAGTTAATGGAAGCTGAATTCAAATTCTATGCGCTACTTTATTTACGCAGTCGGCAGCTTCAACATCAAAGTGTAGGGATTGATAGGCGACGGCTGAAATCCGCGCTGGATATAAAACTGTTTAGCTTCATCGTTAATTGCGTGAACTAATAACGCCCGAATTCCAACGTTAGTTGCAACATTCATTGTGCGTAGCAACGCATCCTTGAGCAAAGCACTGCCAAGCTGCCGTCCTTGGCAAGAGCGGTCAATAGCCAAACGCTCCAGCACCATCACGGGAATAGGATCGGGCATGTTGCGACGCACAGTGTTTGAAGCTTCTACGTGAGTAACTGCCCCCGCCGCAAGTGCGTAGTAACCTAGCACTTGATTGTGTTCATTGGCGACAACAAACGTGCGACTCGCACCGCTTACCTGATTGGCAAAAGCACGACGTTTAAGCCAGTCGTTCAGCACGGCTTCACCACAATCAAATTCACTCAGCTCATGTATCTGAGCAAGGGGTTGCGGAGCTTGGATGGAGTCGCTCAATTATCAAGCCTTAGATGCAGCATCCCACGGAGCTTGGGTTGCAAGGAGCTGCGTTAGCCCGACATTGGTCACAGGAGGTGCATCTAGCGACGCATGAAAACGCAGAAAGTTTTTCGCATCCAACGTAAAAAAAACTTGATCCAGCATCACATCCTGTGCTCTTTCGCATGCGGCTTCAATCATAAAGTCCGAGCGGTTTTTACCCAGCAGACGCGCAGCCTGATCAATCAAATCACGCTGATCGGTATGAGCGCGTAGGTTTATAGCAGCATCACGCATGGCAATCTCCTCAGTAATGAAATATCACAGCTATACAAACGATATACATTTTAGCGAAGATGTTTTAATTGTCAACTGGTCAAGCCTTATCGCGCAGGTCTTCAAGCAAACATTCTGTCATTGCCAGTCTGCGCGAAACTATTATGGAAACGGAAGAACGCTGACGTACCGTTTATGCAATAGAAGAAGATCAGGCGTGGTTGAGTTCAATAACTGATTAAAAATTGGATGCACGGCAAGCGAGATGGAATAAGGCGTGCGGGGCGGGTAGGGAAATATTAGTTGCTGTCCCCGATTGTTCCGATTGTTCGCTTCAACCCCTTTTTAATTCTTGGGCTGCTTTAATTCGAGAAATGCCAAATGAGAAACTAACAATATAACGAGTGCAGCTACAAAAGCAGTTACTTCTGCATTTGATATCTTTGCTAACTCAACGCATGCTGACACCCCTAATATTGCTCCCCCACAAGCAACCCAATCAAATTTGATTCTAAGACCTAATAAAATCATTTTGATATATTTACACATTGGTGTCCGTACATTTAATTGAATAAATTCATTTGGTTATTATCTTGTTGCGTATCTATTTGTGGCTCCATATTTTTAACCAATTGATCGAGCGGTGTTTTCTCGAAAAGAGTGAGACTTAAA
>JABFRF010000085.1 GCA_013141315.1 Gallionella sp.
GACACACCACACCCCGCTCGGTGATGAGTGCAGTCACCAACCGCGCCGGTGTCACATCAAAACCATAGTTCGCTACAGGTGAATTAAGCGGGGTGACGCGCACGGTGTGTATCTGCCCATCATCAGACAATCCGCTGATATGCGTCACTTCTTCCGCAGCACGTTCTTCGATGGGAATTTCCTGCACACCGTCTTGCAGCGTCCAGTCTATGGTTGGCGTGGGCAGTGCCACATAGAACGGCACGCCATTGTCCTGCGCCGCAAGTGCTTTGAGATACGTGCCGATCTTGTTGCACACATCGCCGCGCGCAGTCACGCGGTCGCAGCCGACGATGGCCATATCCACCTTGCCATGCTGCATCAAATGACCACCCGCGTTATCAACGATGACGGTATGCGCCACGCCATGCTGACCCAGTTCCCATGCGGTGAGACTCGCGCCCTGATTGCGCGGACGCGTCTCGTCCACCCACACATGCAGCGGAATGCCCTCCTCCACAGCGGCGTAGATAGGCGCAAGTGCCGTGCCCCAATCCACCGTCGCTAGCCAGCCTGCGTTGCAATGCGTCAATATGTTTACCGTGCGTCCGGTGCGTTGGTATATCGCCCGAATGATGTCGCAGCCATGCCGTGCTATGGCTTGGTTGATTTTCACATCTTCCTCGGCAATCGCTGCGGCCTCACGCCAAGCAGCAGCGGCGCGTTGTTCCTCAGCCAGCGGTGCAAGCAAAGCGCGCATGCGCTCCACGCCCCAACGCAGATTCACCGCCGTCGGACGCGCCGCCAGCAGCATGTCGCACGTCGCTTGCAACGCCGCATCCGAAGCATGATGACGCATCGACAACGCCACGCCATACGCCGCCGTCACCCCGATCAACGGCGCACCGCGCACCTGCATATCCTTGATGGCGCGCTCCGCATCACGCATGGTGTTCAAGCGCACCGTGACAAATTGATGCGGAAGTTTGGTTTGATCGATGATCTCCACCGCCGTGTTGTCGGCGGTAGACCAGATGGTGCGTTGAGGGATGCCGTTAACTTTCATTGAATAGCTCGTTGTTAGATAATTTTAAATCCAATCTTTACTCTAAGCTCATCCCCTGCTGCTTTTAGCGTTTCTTTGAATAACTCTTTGAAGCGATCAGCAACCAAATCAATTTCTGAGGTTGCGGGATTAAATTGGGTAGGGGAATGGATCAGCTTGAACTCATTCCTATTTTGATCAAGGGCTAGTACACCAATTCCTAGTTCAACTGCCAATGGAAACACTCTCCGATCATCTTGCTCTCGAACTTCTTCCTCAGTTTTTGAAAAGACAACATAAACTTCACGTGAAAATTTCTTATAATGTGCAGCCTGCCATATTGCCTCTGGCACCACTCGAAGCTTCACCTCAAATGTTGTAATTCCAAAATCAATTGCGCGCGTGAACTCTCCAACGGTGTATTGAATGTCAATTAAGTCTGGATTTTCCCACTTAAAACCAGGCAATTTGCCACCAGTTACTTTGCATGAAGGGTATCCGTTTTTTATTGCCCATTCCTGAACCAAAGGGTAATACTCCTTCTCTACTTTGGCCTCTGTAATGTCCGTTTGCTCCAACTGCTCTTCAGCATCCTGTTGGTCTTTTTCCATCTTTTTCTTCGCAACCACGGGTCGCACTACCTTCTTACCGCCACCTTCCGTATACAAGCCACCTGCTCTGCCACGCGAGGCTCTAATTGTCGAACTATCAACAAGCTGAAAGTTGTTCAATGCTTGCCGTATGCATGAATAAATCTCTTCAACATCAGGTTTTATTGCATTTCCATGCAAGCTGGCGCGATAGTTTTCTATGACCTCGCGAAACTGTCCGCGTGTACTTTGTTTATTAATTTCTTTGCAAAGACTTTTTATTAGACCAATGTGAGCATCTTTCACTAGCCAGTCTCTAATTTCTTGGCTTGCAAATGTGTTGTTCTGAATCTGTTCGATTATCGATTTTTTATCTTTGTCAAAATTGATCATTGCCAATTCCTCTCTGTGAGATTTTCTTCTATTTTAATTCGCTCAGTTTACTTCATTCACCCTCGAGCTCGCACAACGCGAAAACTTTATGCCCATGCTTCTCCAGCCGCGCGCGTCCGCCGATGTCCGGCAGGTCGATGATGAAGCAGCATTCGATGATCTTGCCGTCCACTTTTTTAATCCCAATATCGGCATCCATTATTTCCCCGCCAACATTGCTTGGTTGATGGCACTGGCAAGATTCACTTCGTATTCGTTCACTGCCGCCAGAAAGTATTGGTACATGCTGTCCAGTGTGGCATCGAGTTCGATGCTTTCAAACCCTTCGTCTTCGGCATCGAGTGGCACATTGCCAATCAATACTTCTTTGGCATATTCGCGCTGATAGGATGGATCGGCTTGCGCTCCGGCATCGAGGATGTCTTGTAGCGTTTTGCCGCGCTGCATCAATATCATCAGGTCGTATAAGTCGCGCGACCTGACTCTTTGCGAGATGAGCCACGATTTCATATTGAACAGGGTGTCTTCATGTGCAATGCTGAATTTGGCTTTGTTTTTGATTGTTCCCATGTTTGCAAAATGACGATAGGGAACGTCGTCACGCGCGAAGAAGGTGACTTTGACACCGCCAATGATGTGATCCCGGCTTTGTGCCAACAAACCAATTCCGTTGATGCGCGCCTGCGATATTTTCCATGCGGGTGTTACCATTTCGCACAACAGCCCTTGCTTGCTGACATTGGACAAAATCGAGTCCACGCGCTCTTTGGACAGGGAGGTTGCGGGCAACCAAAAATCGAGGTCTTCACTCAAACGGTGACCTATCTGAATCGACAGTGCCGTGCCGCCAATCAGCACAAAGCCCTGCATCAGTGGTTCTTGCGCCAACACCTCAAATACGCGCCGAGTACGCGCCGGCATGAATTTAAGCTTCAACATGACTAGCCTTTTCGATATTGCCCAGCATTCGGTTCAACGCGGGCGCGGCAGCGCGATTCTTCGCAGAAAATTCCGCAATGGAATAGCGCAATGGGGCGATGCCAAATCGGCTCGCAATTTTCGCCATATCTTCAAATAGGCCGCGCTCGACCACCTTGTTAATTAGAAGTGCATCCGGCATGAATGAATTGCTCCAGTCATACGGAAAGGATAAATTCAGGCTGGCGGATTTTCGTTGCGACCGCACTGGAAGCGCTTGAGCATCGTCTAACGCCCTGCTCACCGAAACGATTCGATTCAAGCGGTTCACGCCAATTTCCTTGATGGCGTTATTTTCGAGCGCATTGATGGTCGCACGCGAGACTTCCGCCAAGCGCGCCAACTCGGCTTGGCTGATGCCCGCCTTCAGTCTGGCTTGCTTGATTTGCGAACCCGCAGTTTTTAGATTGAAAATCATAGGGATGATGCTACTCGGCGCGAGTTTGATTTGTCAAATATATTTGACATTCAATACCCCCGCCCTGTACTGGATTTAACCGATTACGTACTCGGCAAATAAAGGAAGCTCTGCAAAAGTGGTCAATATAGTTCGATACATTTTTCGTTCGTCCTGAGTGCCGCGCTTAGCGCGGTGTATCGAAGGAGCGAACGAAAAATACTCACCACGAACGGGCTTTTGCAGAGCTTCCTAAAGTTAAGTGTTAGTCACCTTCAAACTCACACAACGCAAAAACTTTATGCCCGTGCTTCTCCAGCCTTGCGCGTCCGCCGATGTCGGGCAGGTCGATGATGAAGCAGCATTCGACGATCTTGCCGCCCATCTTGTCGATCAACACACAGGCGGCTTCCGCCGTGCCGCCGGTGGCGATGAGGTCGTCCACCAACAAAACCTTCTCACCTTTTGAAATCGCGTCAGTGTGGATCTCGATGCGGTCGGTGCCGTACTCCAGCGAATAGTCGTGGCCGATAGTCTCGGCGGGCAGCTTACCTTTTTTGCGGATGGGCACGAAGCCTTTGTTCAGCGCGTAAGCCAATGCTGCACCGAAGATGAAACCGCGCGATTCGATGCCGGCGATCTTGTCTATCTTCATATCAGCATAACGCTGCGCCAGTTCATCTATCGTGGCGCGAAACCCCACCGGGTCTTTGAGCAAGGTGGTGATGTCACGAAACTGGATACCTTGTTTGGGGTAGTGGGGGACGGTACGGATTTTTGATTTGATGGGCATGGTGCTTCCTACAATAAAGATTGAAAAACATTTTCACTCTAAGCTCGTCATTCCCGCGTAGGCGGGAATCCAGACAATTAAATATGCCCTGCGCAGCAGGATAAAATCACTTCATAGTTGCCCGCTGCGCGGCTTGTTTTTCACTGGATTCCCGCCTACGCGGGAATGACGAAATTTATTCCACAGCAGCATTCAATCACGCTTTTTGTATTCCACAAACTTCTGCTTCACATCGTGCATCTGTTGCGAGGTGAGGATGTGCGGCTCGCCTGCTTGTATTGTGCGCCAATAAATCTCGCACACAAATTCCACTTCGATGGCGACTGCCAGCGCGTCATCCAAATCCTTGCCCAGCGCGATCATGCCATGATTGCCCAGCAGACAAGCCTTGCGGCCTTGCAGTGCTTCGAGTGCATGGTCGGATAATTCCTGTTCACCGAACACGCTGTACGGCGTGCAACGGATGGTGTCGCCGCCTGCCATGGCGATCATGTAATGCACGGCGGGTACTTCTTTACGCAGACAAGCAAGGGTGGTGGCGAAGGTGGAATGGGTATGGATGACTGCGCCGATCTCGGAACGTGCGGCGAGGATGTCACGATGAAAACGCCACTCGCTGGAAGGCTTACCGCCTTGCAGCACGTTGCCTTGCAAGTCCATGCGCACCATGCTCTCCGGTGTCATCTCTGACACTTGCAATGCGGAAGGTGTGATGAGCATGGCTGCACCCTCGCGCACCGAGGCGTTGCCCGATGAACCGCGATTCAGGCCGAGTTCGATTAGGCGGCGTGAGGTGTCGAGGAGGTGTTGGCGCGATGATTGTTCGGTCATATTCAATCTTTCATTCAAAAACGGTTTGGTAGGAGCGAGCTTGCTCGCGAAAATATTTTCAATGATTCGCGAGCAAGCTCGCTCCTACAACAGCATTCTTCCCGCCACCGCTTGCAGCTTCACTTCCATCGCTGCATCACGTGCTTCTGGCGCGGTGATGAGGGCATATTGCAAGGCGCTACGGCAACCGCATTCACACGCCTTGGCATCAGACCCAATGCGCGGCACGGCATGTTTCACCAGTGTCTTGGCTTTGTCGGCATTGGCTAATAACACTTTGATGATCTGCTCGACGGTGACATGGTCGTGGTCGGGATGCCAGCAGTCGTAGTCGGTGACCATCGCCACGGTGGCGTAGCACAGCTCGGCTTCACGGGCGAGTTTGGCTTCGGGCATGTTGGTCATGCCGATCACATCACAGCCCCAGCTACGATACAGCTCGGATTCGGCAAGGCTGCTGAACTGCGGTCCTTCCATGACCAGATATGTACCACCACGCAACGCGGCGATACCTGCTTCTTTTGCTGCCGCTTCGATGTGATCGCCCAAGCGTTTGCATACTGGATGTGCCATCGAGACATGCGCCACGAGACCCGTGCCAAAAAAAGATTTCTCACGCGCAAAAGTGCGGTCGATGAACTGATCGACGATGACGAAAGTGCCGGGCGTGAGGTGTTCGCGCAACGAGCCCACCGCACTGACCGAGATGACATCGGTCACGCCCACACGCTTGAGCACATCGATGTTGGCGCGAAAGTTAATCTCGGAAGGCGGGATTTTGTGGCCGCGTCCGTGACGCGGCAGAAAGGCCAGCTGCACACCATTGAGTTCACCGAACAATAGTTCGTCCGACGGTTCACCAAACGACGACTCGACCTTCTCCCAACGTTTATTCTCCAGCCCTGCAATGTCATACACGCCGCTGCCGCCAATGATGCCGATGCTTGCCTGTGCCATGCTGTTTCCCTATGCTTAAAACGATATGTGATTGGAACAGGAATGCCCATTTTGCTCAAGGCTATTCCCGATAGTCTTCGTGTGACTTTTATCACAGACAGCAACTTGCAACTCGCTTAACCTAGCGTCCTCAATTACTTATTTAGGAGTTCATTATGAATTGCAATTCAGGAACAATAGATCGTGCAGTACGCATCATCGCAGGCTTGGCGTTGATCGTGCTTGCCGCCACCGGAACGATTGGCGTTTGGGGTTATATTGGCGTTGTAGCATTACTGACTGGTGTATTCGGATTTTGCCCGGCTTATGCCATCTTCGGCATGAACACCTGCGGCATCAAAAAATAATCGTTTTCGCACATCATTAATTTTGCCCGATAGATGCTATCGGGCATTTTTATCACAGAAAGCATCCCATGAAAAAAATAATCATCCTAAGTACATTGGTCTTATTTTCTAGCGGCGCATTTGCCGAGGACCTGAGCAAATATCAAGACGAAAGTCGTGCAGTCGCGATGCCTTTCTTGAAAAAACTGGGCGCAGAAAATCAGAAGGCAATGAGTACTGGCGGTCCTGCATCTGCCATTCAGGTCTGCAAAGAAATTGCCCCTGCCATGAGCAGTGAAATTTCTCGCCAAACTGGCTGGAAGCTGACCCGCGTCAGTCTGAAAATCAGAAATCCCTTGATAGGCACGCCTGACGCTTGGGAGCAAAAGAAGCTGCAAGAATTTACCGAGCGTGCTGGACAGGGCGAAAAACCTGAAGCCATCGAAGCGTCTGAAATCGTCCAAGAGCCAAATGGAAAATCGTTTCGTTATATGAAAGCCATCGCCATACAACCGGGTTGTGTGGCTTGCCACGGCTCGACTGAAGCTATTCCCGATGCAGTAAGAACCGGCTTAAGTGCAGACTATCCGCATGACCAAGCGACTGGTTACAGCGTTGGGCAAATACGCGGTGCTGTAAGTATCAAGCGCCCACTGTAATTTCACTCGCACTTAAAATTTTCCTAAGGAGAAAAGCGTGAGATCAAGTAAAGCAAGAATTATATTGTCATTGGCAGCCTTACTCGGCATGTTTTTTGGCGTGCAAAACTTACAAGCTGCCGATGGGGTGGATGTAAAACAAGCGCAAAGCATGAGCAAGCAAGGTACATTGTTGCTGGATGTGCGCGAGGTGAGCGAATATGCCGAAGTGCATGCGCCGAATGCAACGCTCATTCCACTGGGAGAAATAAGCACGCGCCTCATTGAAATTTCCGCTTATAAGGACAAACCTATTGCTGTGATATGCCGCTCTGGACGACGTTCTGCAAAAGCAGTTCAACTGTTGCAAGAAGCGGGTTATAGCCTAGTCAGCAATGTGAATGGCGGAATGACGGCTTGGGAAAATGAGGGGCTTCCCGTGATTCGTAAGTAATAATTTTTTAACTCTTATTTGTGATGAAAATCACTGATATTTTTGACGAATTCTCCAACAGTGAGAGGGGTAAAGCATGGCACGAATCGTAATTTTAGGCGCTGGCATTGCAGGTCATACTGCCGCCAGACACTTGAATAAATTATTGGGTAAACGGCATGAAGTCGTGGTGGTTTCGCCCAACGCAAAATGGAATTGGATTCCTTCCAACATCTGGGTCGGGGTGGGCGAGATGAAAGAGGAGCAAGTGACGTTCGATCTTGCCGAGGTCTATAGCCAAACTGCCATACAGTTTCGACAGGCTAAGGCCTTATCAATCAATCCTGAAGGCAATGACAGCGATACGACTGCGTTCGTTACAGTGGAATACACGCATCCCAGCAAAGCGGGTATGCAAGAAAACTTTAGCTACGATTACTTGATCAATGCCACCGGCCCGAAATTGAATTTCGGCGCGACCGAAGGACTGGGGCCTGAACATGGTCATACGGTTTCGGTCTGCACCGCCAGCCACGCGCTGGAAGCCAACGAGAAACTACAGGCTAACATCGCGGCGATGCGCAAAGGCGAACGACGCACCTTCGTCATCGGCACTGGGCACGGCATGTGTACCTGTCAGGGCGCGGCATTCGAATATATCTACAATGTCGATCACGCCTTGCGCGAAGCCGGAGTGCGCGACAAGGCACGCATGGTCTGGCTCAGCAACGAGTATGAGTTGGGCGACTTCGGCATGGGCGGCGTGCATATCAAGCGCGGCGGTTACGTGACCAATGGCAAGACCTTTGCCGAATCGCTGATGGTCGAGCGCGGCATCGAGTGGATCACGCGCGCACATGTGAAAAAAGTCGAGGCCGGAAAAATTCATTACGAAACTTTGGATGGCACATTCCACGAACAGGAATTCGATTTCTCCATGCTAATCCCGCCCTTCGCCGGTGTCGGACTGAAGGCATTTAACCAAGCGGGTGAAGATATCAGCAGTCAGATTTTTGCACCTAACGGCTTTATGAAAGTGGATGCCGATTACACCGCTCGCCCTTATCTGGAATGGAGTGCGAAGGATTGGCCGCGCACTTATCAAACGCCAAGCTTCCGCAATATCTTTGCGGTCGGTATAGCCTTCGCGCCGCCGCACATGATTAGCAAACCGATGCAAAGTGCGAACGGCACACCCATCAACCCGACCGCGCCGCGAACCGGCATGCCGTCGGCGGCGATGGCAATGGCGGTCGCCAAGAGCATCTGCGACATGATCAACGGCGCGGACCAACCCACGCACACGGCTTCTATGGCGGAAATGGGTGCGGCCTGCGTGGCATCGACCGGGTCGCACATTTTCAAAGGCACAGCAGCCACCATGACGGTATTCCCGGTGGTGCCGGATTTTGAGAAATATCCCGAATATGGCCGCGATATGGATCTCACTTTTGGTGAGATAGGCCTGGCCGGACACTGGATGAAATATATGCTGCACCACGCTTTCATCTATCAGGCCAAGATGAAACCGGGCTGGTCGCTATTGCCGGATTGAACCCACAAAATATTCAGGAGACCGACATGTCAGGAAAAGAAACCAACCGCGAGCCTTACCAACAGGCTTACTACCCGCCCGCACCAACCGGGTTCACGCGCTATATGCGGACCTCACTGCCTTGGCAGCTGATACGCTTTATCGTGATCAATGTGAAGATTTTGAAACTGATGGCGAAATCGCATCACTAGTCTTACCGACTTGTCACGGCATACACCTCGGCTGTAGCAAGTGCATAGAACCACACTGACAGGGAATCACGATGCTGTTCATCGCACTCTCCGTCGGCGCGCTCATCGGTGTAGTTCTCGGCCTCACTGGCGCGGGCGGCGGTATCCTCGCCGTACCCGCGCTAACGCTGGTGCTGGGCTGGTCGATGACGCAGGCCATGCCCATCGCCTTGTTAGCCGTGGGCAGTGCGGCAGCCATCGGCGCGCTGAAGGGTTTCAAAAAAGGACTGGTGCGCTATCGCGCCGCGACATTGATCGCGCTCACCGGCATCCTTGTCGCACCGTTCGGCCAGCATCTGGCGCGCATTCTGCCGGAGCGCTGGCTGACCGGCATCTTCTCGCTGGTGATGCTGATCGTCGCAGTGCGGCTGTGGCGCAGCGCGGTCGCGCGCACACTGAGCGACGATGGCGTGGACAGCAAACCCGCCAGAGCACGCAAGATACAGATGAAAACGGGACGCATCGTATGGAGCGTCACCTCGTTCGCGACGCTATCCGTCATCGGCATACTCGCCGGATTGACCACCGGACTGCTGGGCGTGGGCGGCGGCTTCATCATCGTCCCTGCACTGCTGCGCTGTAGCGAAATCACGCTTGAGGGTATCGTCGCGACTTCGTTGATGGTCATTGCCCTGGTTTCGGGAGGGGCGTTTTTATCGGTATGGATGACCGGGCATGTAATACCGTCCGACTCTTCTGGTGCATTTATCATCGGCACTGCACTGGGCTTGTCACTCGGCATGCAGCACGCAGATAAAATATCCAAGCAATATGTATTTCAACTATTGTCTGTCTTGATTATCGCTGTCTCTTTGTTAATGTTGAACAAAACATTTTTATAAAAAATCTCTATCTCTCACCCTATGTTGATCCAATGTGCGGAGGCTTATAATCCCAGCATGGGAAACTCCACTCACATCGATCTGCAAGTTACCGGCATGCACTGCGCCTCGTGTTCAGCGCGTCTGGAAAAAGTGTTGAATCAATTACCCGAAGTGGCAGCCACGGTTAACATCGCCACCGAGAAGGCACACATTGCCTATAACCCGCATAACACGGCACTTTCAGACCTGATAACAGCCATACAGGGCGCGGGGTTTGACGCACATCCATTACGCGATTTCGCCGCCGAAAAGCTGGCTCGCGAAAAAATCTTACGTCACGAACAGATGCAATTCTTTATTTCAGCCACACTCACTGTGCCGCTGCTGCTGGAAATGCTGCTGATGCTGTTCGGCATCCACCTCATGTTGCCTGTTTGGCTGCAATTTGCTCTCGCAACTCCGGTGCAATTTTGGATAGGCCGCCGCTTCTATTCCGGTGCGTGGAGCAGTCTGCGCGGCGGCGGCGCGAACATGGATGTGCTGGTGGCATTGGGCACGAGTGCAGCGTATTTATTCAGTTGTACGGTATGGCTACTTAATCTCGACCAGCCCTTGTATTTTGAAACCAGCGCCACCCTCATCACACTGGTGCTACTCGGCAAACTGCTGGAAGCGCGCGCCAAAGGCAAAGCCTCCAGCGCCTTGGAAGCATTGCTCAACCTGCAACCCAAAACCGCGCAA
>JABFRF010000020.1 GCA_013141315.1 Gallionella sp.
CAGCAGCGACTGACTACGCTGAGCTTAATTGCGTTGGCAGTGCTTAAGCAGCTAAAGAAATTGGTAGATGAAAAACAGAATGCAAATAGTAACCAGCAGCGTATGGATCAAATACGCCAAACTTATGTTGGCTATCTTGACCCAGTTACTTTGGTGTCACGTTCAAAACTGACGCTGAATCGAAATAACGATGATTATTTCCAAACATATTTAGTGCCACTTGGGCATTTGCCGCAGCGTGGTTTCAGAGCCTCTGAACACGGCTTACGCAAAGCGTTTGAGTGGTTTGAAAAGCGCGTTGGTGACTATTTAAAAAATACCCAAGGCGATGCGGGTGTTGCCTTAGCTAGCCTAGTTGAAAATATGAGTGATCGTCTATTTTTTACGGTGATTAACGTAACGGACGAGTTGAATGCCTACAAGGTTTTTGAAACGCTGAATGCGCGTGGAGTCAGACTATCAGCCACAGATTTATTAAAGAACTATCTATTTTCTGTATTGCACCGAGCTAGCGAGCATCAACATGAAATGAAAGTGTTGGAAGACCGCTGGGAGGCAATGGTCGGACGATTAGGTAGCGAAAGTTTCCCTGACTTTTTACGGGTGCATTGGATTAGTCGACGTGCCTTTGTGAGGCAAGCTGAATTATTTAAAGCTATCCGAGAGAAAGTGAGTGGGCGTGAAGCAGTTTTTGAACTGTTACGTGATATGGAAGAGGATATGGATATTTACCTTGCCCTAACCACGCCCGATGCATCGCAGTGGTCGGCTGACTTGAAAGGCTACGCACGAGATTTGCGCATGTTTAGCGTGCGGCAACCCTTTCCTTTACTGGTTGCGGCACATCGAAAATTTTCGGCGAGTGACTTTGAAGTTCTGTTGCGCAGCTGCGTGACCATTTCAATGCGCTATAACGTCATTGGTGGTCAGTCGCCAAATGAACAGGAGCGTGTTTATTCCTCAGTTGCGCAAAAAATTACCCGTGGCGAATATGCTGATGTGAATGCTGCTTTACATGGGATGAAAACAGTCTATCCGAACGACGATACCTTTAAGGCAAGCTTTGCTGAAAAGGTGATACGCACCTCTAGCTCACGTAATTTGAAAATTGTGCGTTACATTTTATGTGCGCTTGAAAAGCAAGTCAGCGCACAAGACTATGACTTTGCAAGTGAAGCATTTAATGTTGAGCATGTACTTCCGCAAAATGCCGCAACAGGTTGGGATGCTTTTAGCGACGATGAAGCCCAAGCAATGCTGTATAGGCTGGGTAATATGACACTCATTGATAGTAGTGCAAATCGAGATATGGGCAATAAGCAATTCTTGGAAAAAAAACCGATATTGGCTGCCAGTGTTTTTCAATTGACACGCAAAATTGTAGAAGACAATCAAAACTGGACACCGGATCGTATTGCTGCACGACAAAAAAGTATGTCCAAAATTGCAACGAGCATTTGGCGCATCGCACAACTTTCGTAACTCATGTCTGAGTTCGACCTCATTCGCCGTCACTTTACCCGCGCCACACCAAGCGCATTGCTCGGTGTCGGCGATGATGCCGCCTTGCTGCAAGTCAGTGCGGGCAATGTTCTAGCGGTATCCAGCGACATGCTGGTTTGCGGCACACATTTTTTTACGGATGCCGATCCCTATCTGCTGGGACACAAAACACTCGCGGTCAATTTATCCGATATGGCGGCGATGGGTGCAAACCCACGCTGGGCGACGTTAGCGTTGTCGCTGCCTAAAGTCGATGAAGCTTGGTTAGAACAATTCAGCGCGGGTTTTTTTTCATTAGCACAACAGCACGGCGTGGAGTTAATCGGCGGCGATACCACACGCGGGCCACTTAATCTGTGTGTAACCATCATGGGCGAAGTGCCGCAGGGCAAGACTTTGCGCAGAGATGGTGCGCAAGTGGGTGACGAGGTGTGGGTATCGGGGAGTTTGGGTGATGCTGCGCTGGGCTTGGCGCATTTGCAAGGCAAAATAGACCTGCCTGAAGATGCCCGTATTCATTGCCTTGCAGCCTTGCATCAACCTACGCCGCGCGTGGCTTTGGGGCTGGCTTTGCGCGGGGTTGCAACAAGTGCGATTGATATTTCCGATGGCTTGTTGAGTGATCTCGGACATATTTTGGAGCGTTCTCAAGTTGGGGGGGAGATAGATTTCGTAACTTTGCCTATTCCTGATGTGATGATTTCCAATGAATTAAAACAACGCTGTGTGCTTTCCGGTGGCGACGATTACGAACTCTGCTTCACTGCACCCGCTGCACGTCATGTTGATATTTTAAGCATCAGCGAAAAATTAAATTTGCCGCTCACCCGCATCGGTAAAATTGTTGCTGGGCAAGGCTGGGTCATCCAAGATGCGACAGGCAACCAACTCAAAATTGAAAGCACAGGATATGAACACTTCCAATGAATTGTTAGTTAAACCAAGTTGGAAGTTTTTGTTCAGTCACCCTGCACACTTGTTGTCATTCGGTTTTGGCAGTGGCTTGGCACGCAAGGCACCTGGTACATTTGGCACACTGGTTGCATTTCCGATGTACTGGTTTCTTGCGCCGCGTATATCTGATTGGGTATTTATATTGGTGCTGATTTGGGCATTCTCGATTGGAGTTTGGGTCTGTGATAAAACTGGAAAAGCCTTGGGTGTAGCGGATTACGGCGGTATTGTGTGGGATGAAATCGTGGCATTCATGTTGGTTTTGCTGTTCACTCCTCCAGGATGGCATTGGGCATTGTTGTCGTTCGTGTTATTCCGTTTTTTCGATATTTTTAAACCACCACCGATTCGCTATTTTGACACCCACTGGCACGGTGGGTTGGGTGTGATGTTCGATGACCTGCTTGCGGCAGGCTACGCGTTGATGTGTTTGGCGTTAGTGAAAAGTGTGTTGTATTAAGCTGTTTTGCCAAAGAGGAAATTATGCTGCGCACCTTGATATTGTTCCTATCACTACTAGTTCATAGCTTTGCATACAGCCAAGAATTCACAGCTAAAGTGATTGCGGTATTGGACGGCGATACGGTGTTGGTCAAGCGCGCTAAGGGTCTGGTAAAAATTCGCTTAGTCGGGATTGACGCGCCGGAGAAAGCGCAAACCTTTGGTGAAACTTCGAAACACTCTTTGTCAGATATGGTGATGGGCAAGCAGGTAACGATTAACAGTCAGGCAATAGATAAATATGGGCGCATGGTTGCGGCTATCAAGGTGAATGGTTTGGACGTGAACGCCGAACAAATTCGGCGCGGCATGGCGTGGGAGAACTCAAATTCCCACAGCGACAAAAAATTACTCGCACTACAAGAAGAAGCCAAGCAAGAGCCGCGTGGCTTATGGGCATTAAGTGACCCCATGCCTCCTTGGGATTGGCGCAAACAGCACCCTTCTATTGCGCCCATAGCAGATGCGGCATCACCAACGGAGAATAAACCTACCGCATCCTTCGACCCAAACTGCGGCACAAAGAAGCATTGTTCAGAAATGACTAGTTGCGAAGAAGCGAAATTTTATTTGGCGAGTTGTGGTGCGAAAATGTTGGATGGTGATGCGGATGGCGTGCCGTGTGAAAAATTATGTGCGCCAGCTAATTCAAAAGTTAATTGAGCGACATCCCTGCGCATCACAGTGCAACGCGGAACCGTGCTGATACCAATCACCTAGCACCCAACGTTCGCAGTTGTGTCCATCGACGATATGTTCGTGACGATTGGGGCGGTGCGTGTGACCATGTATCAAGCGGGGGTAATGATAATCACGCAATAGCGCGGCCACGGCATTGTCGTTCACATCCATAATCTCAGTAGATTTATTTTTCTTGGCGACAATGCTGTGCCGACGTAATTGCTCGATGTGCGCTTTACGTGCGGTGAGGGGCTGAGCTAAAAAATTCTTTTGAAAAGCTTCGTCGCGTACTTGGCTGCGAAAATTTTGATACTCAATATCGTCGGTGCATAAGGTGTCACCGTGGCTGAGTAAAGTCGGTGTGCCATATAAATCAAGCTGCGTAGGGTCATCAAGCAATATCGCTTTGCAGGCGTGGGCTAACTCAGTACCCATCAATAAATCACGGTTGCCGTGTAATAAATAAACTTTTACATCGTGTTCCGCAAGACCACGTAATGCACTGACGACTTGGCTGTGAAAGGAGTCATGCAAGTCATCATCTCCCGCCCAGTATTCAAACAAATCACCGAGAATGTAGAGTGCTTCTGCATGCGGTGCAATGCTGGCGATGAAATGCTGGAACGCAACCATGCTGTGTGGTTGGTCAGCACTGAGATGCAAGTCGGAAATAAATAAGCTGTGGGTCATAAAGTAAAACGGCGCGTTATGCGCCATTTTTATTATTGAATCACTTCCGCTTTGGTTATGATGACATCTTCTTGCGGAACGTCTTGGAAGCCTGCACGCGTCCCTGTTTTGACTTGCTTGATTTTATCCACGACCTCTTTGCCTTCAACGACTTTGCCAAACACGCAGTAGCCCCATCCGTCTTGACCTGGATAGTTGAGGAAGCTATTGTCTTTCACGTTAATGAAAAATTGTGCAGTCGCAGAATGTGGGTCACCAGTGCGTGCCATTGCAATCGTGTAGTTTTCATTTTTTAAGCCATTAGCAGCCTCGTTTTTGATAGGCGCATTGACTTTCTTTTGGTTCATATTGGCTTCAAAGCCGCCGCCTTGAATCATAAAGTTGCCTATGACGCGATGAAAAATCGTGCCTTCATAAAATCCTGAGTTCACATATTCCAGAAAATTCTTGACCGTGTTGGGGGCTTTTTCACCGTCGAGTTGGAGTGTGATGATGCCTTGATTGGTGTGCAGTTTGACCATGGTTTTAATACCTTGAGTTGTAGAAGGGGTTGGAGTGGGTTTGACGGGGTTGCGTATAAGCTGAGCCTGAGTTGGCTGTATGGCACAGCACATCATCAGTGTGAACAACGCAGATAAAATTTGCTTCATGTTATGCAGCTCCTTCGTAGACAATTTTCCAAGTGCTATTTTGTTTGATCCAGTATTGCCGCTTCTTCATTTTATTTGCAAGATTGTTACTATTGTAATCTTGCTCAAAATTTACCACCACCATATTGGGTTGGTCAGGATAGGCGAACACGCTGACATTGCTGATGCCAATCTTGATCCATGATTTGCCGCTATTCACTAGCTGTTTTTGTTTCGCCCACGCTGCGTAATTCATGTTGCTGTCGTTTGAAAAAGTGGCTGCATAATGGTTGAGATAAGCATTGGTGTCGAGGCTAGACCAGTCTTTACGCCATTGCTCGATCTCTTGCATGAGTGCGGTATGGTCGTTTTGATCGGCATCGGTACTCGCCTCAATTTGGCTGGCGATGATGACGGGTGTAACGCCGATTTGCAAGTAAGGCGCGAGCTTGTTCAAATCTTCATTGGTCAACACGACGCAGCCATTGCTAGCTCGCGGTGGGCGGCTGTAAGTGTCGCTGGGCGTGCCGTGTAGCCATATCCCTTTGCCGGTGCGATTGTTTTTTTCATCCCATTCGTTTGGGTAGCTTAGTGGAAAGGCGCCGCTGCCATACATATCGGGTAGCTGAGTCTTTGATAAGTCAGCGGCAATAAAATATACGCCTATTGGTGTGCGTTGATCGCCTTCGGAAACTTTCTTTGTCCCCAACTTGCCGATGGTGACGTAAAAGTCGGTGACATAACGCGGTTCCCCATTTATGTTTTGATAAACGAATAAGGTCGAGCGGCTGGTATCGACGACTAAGGCATATTTTTGTGCCGCATCAAGTTGCCACAAGAATCGTGGCACGAGTTTTGTGTCAGAAGGCGCGAGAACCCGATTGAGTCGCACGCGAGCTTCATCGCGCAAATCGTCAATCTGGTCATGAGCGGCATTTCCTGCATCACCAAAGTTATTAAGTACGCCCGCGCGCGCCATCAGCAGGTCGCCTTTGACTAATTGAGCCAAGCGAAAATTGGGATTCGCGCGCAACAGCCCGTCAACTTGAGTAAGCGCACTATCGAGATTGTTGTTGTTGATGGATTGCAGGCTTTTTACCAGCAGGACTTCGCTGCCACGGTTGTCAGCAGCATGGGCGATACTTGCGATCCAGCCGCATAGCGACAATAAAATGAACTTGGATTTTGACATGACTTACTTGACGCGCTCTTCTTGTATCACCCATTTCGCGCCAGACTTGGCCATCAGTAAAGTTTTGCTGCCGGTGGTTTTAAATTGCCCTGCAGCATATGACTGATGAAACTCAACCGTCGCATGATCGCTGTCGCTGAACGTAACAGTGGGGTGATTGATGACAACGCGGATAGATTTTGGCTTGCTGATACGCTCTTTACGCTCAGCTTCCCAATCTGCACGGCTTGCGCCTTTCGGTGCTTTGAAATCTGCCGCGTAATGAGCCAAGTATTTACTGGTGTTCTTTGCTGACCAAGCTGCGGCCCAGTCTTGTACTGTTTTTAACACGTCTTTGCTCTGGTCGCCATTAGCTGATGGTTCGGCCGCTGCTTGCTTCACGATAGCCGGTTGGATGGTAGCTGCAGGCGATTTGACCACAATAGATGGGGTGGAAGCGGCAACTTCGATACGACCCGGCTTGCGCGAAGTATCGCCAAACAAATCTTGGATCATCGCCAGCTTGGTTTGGGTCGCCGAATTCCCATGATCTAATTTCAAAGCGCGGTCATAAGCTTGGCTGGCCATTTTTGCGTAGATATCACCCAGATTCTCGTGAGCAGTTGCGTAGCTGGGATGAGTGCGTATCGCCATTTCCAGGGCTAATCTGGCCTTTTCATACTGACCTTGATTGGCATACAGAACAGCCAAGTTGTTGTAAGGTTCGGGCAATTCTGGATAATCGTTGGTTAAAGTGGAAAAAATTTTGATAGCCTCATCCGCTTTATTCTGTTCAGTGAGTACCAAGCCTTTTAGGAAACGCGCTTGGGCATCTTTGGGTTTTTTTGCAAGAATTTCATTAACCTTATCTATGGCTTGACTATATTGGGTTTGCTTAAATAATTTATTCGCTTCCGCGAGGTCATCAGCAATAGCGTTAAAAGCCGTGCTCCACAATATTGCAATACCTAGCACACTGGCATTTAATCTTAAACGTTGATACTTAGTCATGGAGCGGGTATTCCTTTAGAAGGTTCTTTCAATTTTTGATTCTACCAAATAATTCGCCGAGTTTGACACTGAATCTCTGGCTGAGTTGACTATTGATTTCGAGTAGAATTCGCGCTCCGCAATGATTTGCACATCAGCCCAGAATAAAGCAATGAGTAATACACCACAATCCTCTGCCTCCAATTTCATTCGATCAATTATTGAAGTAGATATTGCTAGTGGTAAACACGCTAATATCATTACGCGTTTCCCCCCCGAACCCAATGGTTACCTGCACATTGGGCATGCCAAATCTATTTGTTTGAATTTTGGTTTGGCGCAAGACTACCAAGGCAGGTGTAATTTGCGTTTTGACGATACCAATCCTGAAAAGGAAAGCCAAGAATATGCACGATCCATACAGGATGATGTGCACTGGCTGGGCTTCCAGTGGGACGGTGAGGTGCGCTGGGCTTCGGATTATTTTGAGCAACTTTATCGGTTTGCTATCGAGTTGATCGAAAAGGGCTTGGCGTATGTGGACGATTTAACCCCAGAACAGATGCGTGAGTATCGTGGCACATTGACTCAAGCAGGCAAGAGTAGCCCGTCTCGCGAGCTTTCTGTGATAGAAAATTTGGACCTATTCGCACGGATGCGTGCAGGAGAATTTGCCGATGGCAGTAGAGTATTGCGTGCCAAAATCGATATGGCTTCGTCTAATATGAATTTGCGTGACCCGGTGATCTATCGCATTCGACGCGCTCATCACATCCGTACTGGCGATGCGTGGTGCATATACCCGATGTATGACTACACGCATTGTATTTCGGATGCGTTGGAGGGTATCACTCACTCTTTATGCACCTTGGAGTTTGAAGACCACAGACCCCTGTACGATTGGGTGTTGGACAATTTGAGCATTGATTGTCATCCGCGCCAATACGAATTTTCAAGATTGGAATTGCACTACACCATCACTAGCAAGCGCAAGCTGCTGCAATTGGTAAATGATAAACACGTTTCAGGTTGGGATGATCCACGCATGCCCACTGTTTCCGGTATGCGTCGCCGTGGTTATACGCCTGATAGCATACGTGAATTCGCCAAGCGCATCGGAGTTTCTAAAAGTAACAACACGGTGGATGTCGGTGTCTTGGAAGGCTGTGTGCGCGAAGATTTAGAAATGAAGGCTCCCCGTGTCATGGCGGTGGTTAACCCCCTTAAAGTGGTGGTGACGAATTTTATTGAAGGGCAAACCGTATCAAGAATGGCTAGCTATCACCCGCAGCATCCGGAATTTGGAGAGCGGCTTGTACCCCTTGGCAAAGAGATTTGGATCGAGGCTGATGATTTTAGCGAGAACCCGCCAGTAGGTTGGCAGCGACTTGCTATTGGTGGAGAGGTGCGGTTACGCTATAGCTATGTGTTGCGCTGTGATTATGTTGTTAAAGATGCCTTGGGTAAGGTAGTTGAGTTGCGATGTTCTATTGATCAAGACACATTGGGTAAAAATCCTATCGGTCGAAAAGTCAAAGGTGTGATTCATTGGCTTGCGATTGAGCATGCCTTGCCAGCAGAAATTCGCTTGTACGATAGGTTGTTCACCGTGCCAGAACCTGATGTAGATAAAGATGTCGATTTCTGCACTTACTTGAATCAGCAATCACTCCAAGTGGTTGATGGCTGGGTGGAAGCTGCTGTAAGTGAGGCAGCCCCTGAAACGCATTACCAATTTGAGCGCATAGGGTATTTCTGTACTGACCGTTACGAACATCAGCCTGGTAAGAAAATAATATTGAATCGTACGGTGGCGTTGAAAGATTCTTGGGCTAAAGAGTAGGGTTAGTGTGGTTTGAAATAAAAAGGCGCATGGTTAAAGCCATGCGCCTTTTTATTAGATACCAGCAGGAAAGAATTATTTGTTAGGTGTCAGATGAGTAACCGCACCAAAGCTTCCTATCCATTGGCTGCCTTTGGCATCAGTCGCCATAGCAAAGACAGTATTGGAAAATAATCCATCTGCAGTGGTGATGGTCTTGAATTTGCTGCCATCAAAGCTGGCCAATCCATTATTAGTCCCCACCCACATCTTTCCAGCCGGATCCTGAGTAAGCATAAATACATGGTTGCCAGGCAACCCATCCGCCATGCTGTAATTACGCCATTTGCTGCCATCAAAGCGAGCTAAGCCACCACCCCAAGTTCCACACCAGATAATGCCTTCTTTATCAACCAGCAATGAAACGATATAGTTGGGGTTATAAGCACCACCGCCACTCACGCCTTCCAAGCCCATTTCTTTTGCTTGTCTTGCATGGTGTTCGGAAAACTTTGCAGGATCAGTTCCAAACTGAGGGTCATTTTTAATTTTCTCGAAATCAACCCCGACCCCCTTGTCGTGATTCCAGTTCTCCCATTTTTCGTCTTTGAATCGAGCCAATCCTCCTTCAGTCGCCATCCAGATTACACCGTCTTTGCCTTCTTCTAGACTGTACACCCAATCATTTGGCAGTCCACCCTTGGTATTTTCCACGGTATATACATCCCATTTGGAGCGATCCTTTAAGTTGCCACCCTTGATGCGATTCGCACCGGACCAGGTCGCGATCCACACATCCCCATTCTTAGCTTTGAGAACCTTGTAAACAAATGCATCGGCTAATCCGTTTGGAATGTTGAAATTTTCCCACTTATCGCTGGACTCGTCATACATAGACATGCCGCCGCCATAGGTGCCTACAACGATACGGCCATCTAACTTGCTAACATGGAAAATACCTTTTGAGAGCAATCCGTCTCGATTGTCAAACATGCGGAAATCGTCGGTCTCAGTGTTATAGCGGATCACCCCGTTAGAAGTGCCAACCCAGACTAACTTGCCATCGATATAGATACTTTTGACATTGTTTTCACCAACCCGGAAATGGGTGAATTTGGCATTCTTGTCGGGAACGCTTTTCCCTGTTCGTTCATCTTGCTGTGTGCTTGGCTGGTTTACGTCTGGATGTCCGGTCGGGAGTGCCGTGGAAGGTTGCGCTTTGGTGGTTGCTTCGATTGGGGTGGCGCTCGTTGTGTTATTGGCTTGCTTAGTGCAGCCAGCAAGGTAAAGGGCTGCAGCCATTGTCAATAGTGTCAGTGCTGTCTTGCGCATAAATTGTTCGTCATATTTCATTTAAATTCCCCCGGAAAGTTGTATTAGCAATATTGAGTAGAAAATCATTGAGTAGAAAATCTATTTACCTAAGCGTGTCACACCGCGTTGCGTACCCGCCCAAATGTCACCATTAGGGGCGATTGCCAAAGCGTATACATTATTGGCTAAAAGTCCTGTTGATTGGTCATAATTATTCCAATTTTTGCCATCGTAACGACTCAGTCCATTATTAGTACCAAACCAAAGTACACCATTAGGTTCTTGCGCGATGCTATAAACGATGTCACCTGCCAAACCATCTTTCGTGCTGTAATTACGCCATCGTTTCCCGTCAAAGCGGCTTACTCCCCCTCCCCAAGTA
>JABFRF010000185.1 GCA_013141315.1 Gallionella sp.
AATTGAAGAAGTGCGCAAGCCAGAAATCGATGCACAATTAATCGCTGAAAGCATTACTTCTCAACTTGAGAAGCGCATTATGTTCCGTCGCGCGATGAAGCGTGCGATGCAAAATGCGATGCGTTTGGGCGCGCAAGGCATCAAGATTATGAGCGCAGGTCGCTTGAATGGTATCGAAATCGCGCGTACTGAATGGTATCGCGAAGGACGTGTGCCATTGCATACACTGCGCGCTGATATTGACTACGGCACGGCTGAAGCCAAAACAACCTACGGCATTATTGGCGTAAAAGTTTGGGTTTATAAAGGTGAGATGACAAACCAAGAAGCGGTTGCACCAGTAGTCGCTGAAGTTGAAAAGAAAGTAAGAAAGTCGGGAGCTAAGCATGCTACAGCCAGCTAGAAGAAAGTATCGTAAGGAGCAAAAAGGCCGTAATACTGGCATTGCTACCCGTGGCAACAAAGTTAGCTTTGGTGAATTTGGTCTGAAAGCTGTTGTGCGTGGACGTTTGACAGCACGTCAAATCGAAGCGGCGCGTCGTGCGATGACCCGTCACATTAAGCGCGGTGGGCGTATTTGGATCCGTATTTTCCCGGACAAGCCGATCTCTAAAAAGCCAGCTGAAGTTCGTATGGGTAATGGTAAAGGTAATCCTGAGTACTACGTAGCCGAGATTCAGCCGGGCAAGATGTTGTATGAAATGGATGGCGTGGATGAAACTTTGGCGCGTGAAGCGTTTCGTTTGGCAGCGGCAAAATTGCCATTAGCCACCACTTTTGTAGTTAGACAGGTAGGGACATAACATGAAGACTAGTGAACTTAAAGCTAAGTCGGTAGCGGATTTGCAAACAGAGCTGCTGTCATTGACTAAATCTCAATTCGTTATGCGCCTGCAGGTTGCAACACAGCAATTGACCAACACTAGCGAATTCCGCAAAGTGCGCCGTCAAGTTGCACGCATTAAAACTATATTGACAGAGAAGGGTGCGCAGCAATGAGCGATGCCAAAATGAAACGTACCCTGACGGGTATAGTAACAAGCGACAAAATGGACAAAACAGTAACCGTTTTGGTTGAGCGTAAAGTTAAACATCCGCTATTGGGCAAAATCATTCGCGTTTCTAAAAAATACCATGCGCATGATGAAGCAAATGAGTTTCATACAGGTGATCAGGTGATGATAGAGGAATGCCGCCCACTGGCTAAAACAAAGGCTTGGCGCGTTGCTGAATTATTGGTAAAAGGTGTTGCTGTTTAATTGAAATTAAATCTTGCATATTTTTAAAATATGCATATAATGCGCGGCTTCGTTGTATCGCCGTTCGCGGCGACCTAACCCTTAACGGGTTCCAAAACTGGCCGCCGCTAGCGGAAAAAGTTGGAGATTAAATAATGATTCAAATGCAAACTGTTTTAGATGTGGCTGACAATACGGGTGCGCGCTCAGTAATGTGCATTAAAGTATTGGGTGGTTCTAAGCGTCGTTATGCTTCCGTTGGTGATGTTATCAAGGTGAGTATTCGTGATGCAGCACCACGTGGTCGCGTAAAAAAAGGCGAAGTGTATAACGCAGTTGTGGTTCGTACCGCTTTTGGTGTGCGTCGTAGCGATGGTTCTTTGGTTAAGTTTGATGGCAATGCAGCGGTTTTGCTGAACGCCAAGCTAGAGCCAATTGGCACACGCATATTTGGGCCGGTGACACGCGAATTGCGCACTGAAAAATTCATGAAGATTGTTTCTTTAGCGCCAGAAGTGCTTTAAGCAACAACGAATCGAATCGAGGAAAATCATGCGCAAGATTAAGAAAAACGATGATGTCATCGTAATCGCAGGTAAGGACAAAGGCAATCGCGGTAATGTGCTGCAAGTGCTGGGTGATCATCTGTTGGTTGGTGGTATCAATAAAGTTAAAAAGCATCAGAAGCCAAATCCTGTCAAAGGTATGACAGGTGGCATAGTGGATATGGAAGCTCCGATTCATATTTCTAATGTGGCTATTTATAACACTGCCGCTCAGAAGGGCGATCGTGTTGGCATTAAAACGCTGGGGGATGGACGCAAGGTTCGTGTGTTCAAATCTAACGGCGAAGTGATTGACGCTTAAGGGGTATAGAGCATGGCTCGTTTGCACGATTTTTACAAAAATAAGGTTGCAGCTGATCTTATGAAGCAGTTTGGCTACACTTCCATTATGCAAGTGCCGCGCATCGAAAAAATCACCTTGAATATGGGTGTGGGTGAAGCGGTTGCGGATAAAAAAGTAATGGAGTTTGCGGTTGGTGACATGCAAAAAATTGCAGGTCAAAAGCCTGTGGTGACGATGTCTAAAAAGTCTATTGCGGGTTTTAAAATTCGTGAAGGTTATCCGGTGGGTTGCAAAGTAACTCTGCGTAAAGAGCGTATGTATGAGTTCTTGGATCGCTTGGTTTCAGTGGCTATCCCGCGTATTCGCGATTTCCGTGGCATCTCAGGCAAGTCCTTTGATGGTCGTGGTAATTACAATATGGGCGTGAAAGAGCAAATCATTTTCCCTGAAATTGAATACGAAAAAATTGATGCTTTGCGTGGTATGAACATTACGATTACCACGTCGGCAAAAACTGATGAAGAAGCGAAGGCTCTTTTGTTGGCATTCAAACTCCCATTAAAGAAGTGAGAGATTAATAATGGCTAAGATGGCAGTAATTAACCGTGAGCAAAAACGTCGTGAAATGGTTGCGAAATTTGCACCTAAGCGCGCTTTGTTAATCGCAACAATTTCAAATATGAGTGCTAGCGATGAAGATCGCGCAGCGGCTCGTTTGAAGTTGCAGGCATTGCCTCGCGACTCAAGTCCAGTTCGTTTGCGCAACCGTTGTGCATTGACGGGTCGTCCACGTGGCACGTTTAGAAAATTTGGTTTAGCGCGTATCAAAGTTCGCGAGTTCGCGATGCGCGGTGAAATTCCAGGCATCGTTAAGGCTAGCTGGTAGGAGAAATTATATGAGCATGAGTGATCCAATCTCCGATATGTTGACTCGCATTCGTAATGCGCAGATGGCAGAAAAAAAATCAGTCGTAATGCCTTCTTCGAAGTTGAAGGTGGCGATTGCGGAAGTGTTGAAAGACGAAGGTTATGTTGATGGCTTTAGTGTCATCGCAATGGGTGGTAAGTCAACATTGGAAATCGGCCTGAAATACTACGGTGGTCGCCCAGTAATTGAAAGTATCCAACGTATTAGTCGTCCTGGACTCCGTGTTTACAAGGGTTCTGAGGATATTCCTAAAGTGATGAACGGTTTGGGTATCGCGATCGTTTCCACTTCCAAAGGTTTAATGACCGACCGCAAAGCACGCGCCAATGGTATTGGTGGCGAAGTGTTGTGCGTAGTCGCGTAGCGAGGTAAGTATGTCTAGAGTTGCTAAAAATCCTGTTGCCTTGCCTAAGGGCATTGAAGCGACAGTATCTGCGAGCGAAATTTCGGTTAAAGGTCCTTTGGGTACGCTGAAGCAAGTTTTGTCTTCCGATGTGAGCGTCACTCAAGAGGGTGATAATCTTTTGTGTAAAGCACAAAATGACTCTACTCAAGCTGATGCCATGTCAGGCACGATTCGTGCGTTAGTTGCGAATATGGTGCATGGCGTAAGCAAAGGATTTGAGCGTAAGTTGACCTTGGTGGGCGTGGGTTATCGCGCACAGGCAGCTGGTGATACATTGAATCTGACGTTAGGCTTTTCTCATCCCGTGTCTTACAAGATGCCGGCAGGCGTGAAGGTTGAAACGCCAACACAAACTGAAGTCGTTTTGAAGGGTGTCAATAAGCAGCAGGTGGGACAAGTTGCTGCTGAGATTCGTGCTTTCCGTGAGCCAGAGCCATACAAAGGTAAAGGTGTGCGTTATAGCGATGAAGTTGTGCTCTTGAAAGAGACAAAGAAGAAATAAGTTGGGCAGAAGTAATTCAAGCGGAAATTATTGAGGCATATATGTTGAATAAAAAAGAAGCTCGTCAGCGCAGGGCACGCAAAACTCGTGCACGTATTGCTGAAAAGAAAACGGTTCGTTTGGCTATTAACAGAACCAATTTGCATATCTACGCGCAGATTATTTCTGCTTGCGGTAGCAAGATTTTGGCTAGCGCATCTAGCGCAGAAGCGGATGTTCGTAAAGACTTGGCGAATGGCGGCAATGCAGCGGCGGCAGCAGTTGTGGGCAAGCGCATCGCAGAAAAAGCTAAGGTTGCGGGCATTTCTCAAGTTGCGTTTGACCGTTCCGGTAATCGTTATCATGGTCGCATCAAAGCGTTGGCTGAAGCCGCGCGCGAACATGGCTTGCAATTCTAATTGGAGTTAAGTGATGGCTAAGCCGCAAGGAAAAATGCAGCAACAGGAAAAGCGTGACGACGGTCTCATCGAAAAGATGATTTCTGTTAACCGCGTGACTAAAGTTGTTAAGGGTGGTCGTATCATGGGATTTGCTGCACTCACAGTGGTGGGTGATGGTGATGGTCGTGTTGGTATGGGTAAAGGTAAGTCTAAAGAAGTGCCTTTGGCTGTGCAAAAAGCGATGGATGAGGCGCGTCGCAATTTGACTAAAGTAAGTTTGAAGAGTGGTACCTTGCATCACACGGTTATCGGTAAGCATGGTGCAGCTAAAGTGCTGATGCAGCCTGCTTCTGAAGGTACGGGCATTATTGCTGGCGGCGCGATGCGCGCTGTGTTTGAAGCGGCTGGCGTGCGTGATGTATTGGCGAAATGTATCGGTTCGAGCAATCCATATAATGTTGTGCGTGCCACGCTTAACGCGTTGAACGCAATGAATTCGCCCTCTCAGATTGCTGCTAAGCGCGGCAAGAACGTTGACGAAATTTTGGGGTAAGCCATGACTACAGCTAAAACAATTAAAGTAACACAGATCAAAAGTCTGATTGGCACTAAGCAATCTCACCGCGCGACAATCCGCGGCTTGGGTTTGCGTCGTATCAACCACACCGTGCAACTGGAAGATACAGCTTGCGTGCGTGGCATGATCAACAAAGTGTTTTACATGGTTAAGTGCGAGGCATAAAGAATGCAACTCAATAAAATACAACCTGCAAGTGGTGCTAAACACGCTAAACGTCGTGTTGGTCGTGGTATTGGTTCTGGATTAGGCAAAACTGCTGGTCGCGGACATAAGGGACAAAAGTCACGGACTGGCGGTTTCCATAAAGTCGGTTTTGAAGGTGGTCAAATGCCTTTGCAGCGTCGTCTGCCTAAGCGCGGCTTCGTTTCTTTGACGCGTTATGATACTGCGCAAGTTCGCTTGTCTGATTTGCAAACCCTACCCGTGGATAGCATCGACATTTTGGCACTGAAGCAAGCAGGCGTGGTTCACGCGAATGCGTTGACAGTAAAAGTTATTTTGTGTGGTGAGCTGACTCGTGCAGTTAAGTTGCAGGGCGTGTTGGCGACTAAAGGCGCACGCGCAGCGATTGAAGCTGCTGGCGGCAGCTTGGTTGATTAAGGTTAATCCTACGTGAGCACAGCTGGTAAGGCGGAGACTAAAGGCAAGTATGGCGACCTAAGTGCTAGGTTGTGGTTCTTGTTGGGTGCGTTGATTGTGTTCCGTATTGGCGCGCACATACCCGTTCCTGGTATTGATCCGGCGGTATTGGCTGACTTGTTCAAGACGCAGAAAAATGGAATTTTGGGCATGTTCAACATGTTCTCTGGTGGCGCCCTGTCTCGATTCACTATTTTTGCACTAGGTATCATGCCTTACATTTCGGCATCGATCATTATGCAACTAGGCGCATTGGCTGTTCCGCACCTAGAGCAGTTGAAGAAAGAAGGCGAAGCGGGTCGTCGTAAGGTTACCCAATATACTCGTTACGGTACGTTAGTATTAGCTCTGTTTCAGTCATTTGGCATTTCGATGGCGTTACAAGCGCAGCAGGGTCTGGTGTTGAATCCGGGCGGGATGTTTCAAATAACCACCATGATTACGCTGGTGACAGGAACGTTGTTTTTGATGTGGTTGGGTGAGCAAATTACTGAGCGTGGGTTAGGTAATGGCATTTCTCTGATTATTTTTGCAGGTATTGCAGCTGGATTACCTAATGCGATTGGTAGCACGCTAGAGTTGGCTCGTACTGGTGCATTTTCAATACCGTTGGTATTGGCTTTGTTCTTCGGGGCGATTGCAGTAACAGCTTTGGTTGTGTTTGTTGAGCGTGGTCAGCGTAAGATTTTGGTGAATTATGCTAAACGTCAAGTTGGTAATAAAGTTTATGGTGGGCAGAGTTCGCATTTGCCTTTGAAAATCAATATGGCGGGTGTGATTCCTCCAATTTTTGCTTCTAGCATTATTCTGTTTCCTGCCACTATTGCTGGATGGTTTGGAAGTGGTTCAAGCATGCATTGGTTGAAGGACATCAGCGATAAGTTGTCTCCGGGTCAGCCGATTTATGTAATGTTTTACGCTGCTGCGATTGTGTTTTTCTGTTTCTTTTATACGGCATTGGTTTTTAGCCCAAAAGAAACAGCAGATAATTTGAAGAAGAGCGGTGCTTTTTTACCGGGGATACGTCCAGGTGATCAAACTGCTAAGTATGTAGAAAAGATTATGACGCGGCTGACTATGGTGGGTGCAGTATATATTTCTTTAGTATGTTTGCTGCCGGAATTTTTGGTCGTGAAATGGAATGTGCCGTTTTATTTTGGCGGTACTTCATTGTTGATTATGGTGGTGGTAACGATGGACTTTATGACGCAAGTGCAGTCATATTTGATGTCACACCAGTATGAAGGTTTGCTTAAAAAGGCAAACTTCAAAGGTGGGTTAACACGCTAATGTCTAAAGAAGATGTGATTCAGATGGCGGGTGAAGTTGAAGAGGCATTGCCCAATGCGACATTCAAAATTAAGTTAGAAAATGGTCACGTAGTATTGGGTCATATCTCAGGAAAAATGCGTATGCATTATATTAAGATTTTACCTGGAGATAAGGTAACGGTTGAATTAACACCGTATGATTTGAGCAAGGCACGTATTGTATTCCGTGCTAAGTAATTAAGTGGGTTTAAGGAGTAAAACATGAGAGTTCAAGCATCAGTAAAAAAGATTTGCCGTAACTGCAAAATCGTTATTCGTAAACGAGTAGTGCGTGTGATTTGCGTTGAACCGCGTCATAAGCAACGTCAAGGCTAATTGAGTAGCGCAGGCGTTGAGTGTTACAATTCTCAATTTGCTTTAATTTAAATTTTTAAGGATAGGGTAGCTGCATGGCACGTATCGCAGGGGTAAACATCCCAAACCATCAACATGCTGTGATTGCTTTAACGGCAATCTACGGTGTAGGACGTACAAGATCACTCGCTATTTGCGCATCAGCTGGCGTTAATACTGCCACTAAGATGAAAGACTTGACCGACGCAGAAGTAGAAAAATTGCGCGAACAAGTTGCAAAGATTACCGTTGAAGGTGATTTGCGTCGTGAGACGACAATGAACATCAAACGTTTGATGGACTTGGGTTGCTATCGCGGCTTGCGTCATCGTCGTGGTTTGCCGTGTCGCGGTCAGCGCACTCGTACCAATGCACGTACTCGCAAGGGTCCGCGCAAGGCGATTGCTGGCGCTAAGAAGTAAGTTTGCTATAACGCTTTAAAGGAATAGATTATGGCTAAGCCAAGCACGAAAGTGCGCAAGAAAGTTAAAAAGAATGTAGCTGAAGGCATTGCTCACGTTCACGCTTCATTTAACAACACCATCGTTAACATTACTGATCGTCAAGGGAATACTTTGGCATGGTCAACTAGTGGTGCTCAAGGGTTTAAAGGTTCTCGTAAGAGCACACCTTTTGCTGCTCAAGTAGCTGCTGAAGTGGTTGGTAAATCTGCCGTGGAATGCGGTGTGAAAAACCTTGAAGTGCGCATCAAAGGCCCTGGTCCTGGACGTGAGTCTGCTGTGCGTGCATTGAATGCTGCTGGTTTCAAAATCACTAGCATTTCCGATATTACCCCGGTGCCGCATAACGGTTGCCGTCCGCCTAAAAAGCGTCGTATTTAATTTTTTGGGAGTCAATCTTGGCTAGAAATCTTGATCCAAAGTGCCGTCAGTGTCGCCGTGAAGGTGAGAAGCTGTTTCTGAAGGGCGAAAAATGTTTTACCGATAAATGTGGCGTAGAGCGTAGAGCATATCCGCCCGGTCAACACGGTCAAAAGAAAAACAGCCGTTTGTCAGAATACGGTGGCCAGCTGCGTGAAAAGCAAAAAGTTCGTCGTATCTACGGCGTATTGGAAAAGCAATTCCGTTTGACTTACAAGCAGGCTGATAGCCAACGCGGTATCACTGGCGAAAACTTGTTGGGGATTTTGGAATCTCGTTTAGACAATGTTTCATATCGTATGGGTTTCGGTGCATCACGTGCAGAAGCACGCCAAGTAGTGCGTCACAACGCATTGCTGGTGAATGGTAAGCGTGTGAACATTCCATCCTATCAGGTGCGTCCTGGTGACGTAGTTGAAGTGGCTGAAAAATCAAGAGCGCAATTGCGTATTAAATCGGCACTGGCTGCAGCTGAGCAACGTGGTTTTCCAGAATGGATTGAGATGGACTCTAAAGCGTTCAAAGGAACATTTAAAGCCAAGCCTCAACGTTCTGAATTGCCTGCAACGATCAACGAGCATCTCGTGGTCGAGTTGTATTCTAAGTAATCCACGCGGAGTAGTGTATGACTAAGAATAGTTTTTTAAAGCCCCGTATTATTGAAGTGCAGAGAATTTCTGCTACCCAAGCTAAAGTGGTAATGGAGCCGTTTGAGCGTGGCTACGGACACACTCTAGGTAATGCGTTGCGTCGTATTTTGTTGTCATCAATGGCCGGTGCTGCGCCTACTGAAGTTAAGATGGCTGGCGTATTGCATGAATATGCAACGATTGATGGCGTACAAGAAGATGTGGTTGATATTTTATTGAACCTCAAAGGTGTGGTATTGCGTTTGCATAACACAGCTGAAGTGGTTTTGACACTGAACAAAGAAGGTCGTGGAGTAGTGACTGCGGCTGACATTAGCGGAAACGCTGACGTTGAGGTGGTTAATCCAGATCACGTAATCGCACATTTGACTGCGGGTGGTAAGTTGGACATGCAGATTAAAGTCGAACAAGGTCGCGGCTATGTATCTGCAATTTCACGTCTCGCTCCGAATGAATCACGAGCAGTCGGTCACATTGCTTTGGACGCATCTTTTAGCCCGGTTAGTCGTGTAAGCTACGCAGTTGAAAGCGCGCGTGTTGAACAACGTACTGACTTGGATAAATTGGTCATTCATATCGAAACCAATGGCGCAATCGATCCTGAAGAGGCGATTCGTAATGCCGCACGTATCTTGGTAGAGCAGTTTTCTGTGTTCGCAGCACTTGAAGGTACTGAGCCAGTTGTTGAGAAAGTACAAACGCCTAAAGTTGATCCAATTTTATTGCGTCCAGTAGATGATTTGGAATTGACACCACGTTCTTCAAATTGTCTCAAAGCGCAAAGTATCCATTACATTGGCGACTTGATTCAATACACTGAAAACGATTTGTTGCGCACACCAAACTTGGGTCGCAAATCGCTTAACGAAATCAAACAGGTTCTTGCCGAGCATAATTTATCGCTTGGTATGAAGCTGGAAAATTGGCCAGTCGCTGCGGTTTAAGCGATTAGCAACTTATAGAAGTCAGGAAGGTACACCATGCGTCATCGTTCAGGTTTAAGAAAACTCAATCGTACTAGCAGTCACCGTTTAGCGATGTTTCGCAACATGACTGTGTCGTTGTTGCGCCACGAAGTGATCAAAACCACTTTGCCTAAGGCTAAGGAATTGCGCCGCGTTGCAGAGCCAATTTTGACATTGGGTAAATCGCCCAGCTTGGCAAATCGCCGTTTAGCGTTTGCGCGTTTGCGTGATCGTGAAATGGTAACTAAGTTGTTTGATGAACTTGGCCCACGTTATGCTGCACGTAATGGCGGCTATTTGCGTGTTTTGAAATTCGGTTTCCGTCAAGGAGACAACGCTCCAATGGCTTTGATTGAGCTTATGGATCGTCCTGCTGATGCAATTGCAGTTGATGCTGAGTAATTAAACAATAAGAACAAATGAAAAAACCGGATTTATCCGGTTTTTTCATTTGTAAGCGGATAAAATGTTGGCACATAAACGACTAGGGAGAAAATCATGGCACACTGGTTTGAAGATAACTCTTTATCAATAGGCAACACACCTATGGTACGCCTCAATCGTATTAGTGGTGGCGCACCTGCTACCATCCTTGCCAAGATAGAAGGGCGCAATCCCGCCTACTCGGTTAAATGTCGTATTGGTGCAGCGATGATTGCCGATGCTGAGAAGCGCGGCTTACTTGGCGAGGGCAAACAGCTTGTTGAGCCGACCAGTGGTAACACAGGAATCGCGCTCGCATTCGTTGCTGCTGCACGCGGTATTCCACTGACACTCACCATGCCTGAAACCATGAGTATCGAGCGACGCAAGTTGATGCTTGCGTATGGCGCGAAGTTGGTACTCACCGAAGGTGCAAAAGGCATGAGTGGCGCGATTGCCAAGGCAGAAGAAATTGCTGCGACAGACTCAAGCTATGTGTTGCTACAACAGTTCAAAA
>JABFRF010000009.1 GCA_013141315.1 Gallionella sp.
GGATGCGAGAGCATATCAATGACCCTTTTGTGCATCTCGCGCAGAAAGAGGGCTATCGCTCCCGCGCCGCGTACAAATTACTGGAGATTGATGCCAAGGATCATTTGCTCAAGCCTGGTATGGTGGTGGTTGATCTCGGCGCGACACCCGGTGGTTGGTCGCAAGTGGCGGCGCGTCAGGTGGGGCGTGGTGGTAAGGTCATCGCCCTAGATTTACTGCCGCTTGATCCATTGGCTGGCGTGGATTTTATTCAGGGTGACTTTCGCGAAGAGGTCGTGCTGAAACAATTGGAAGCCTTGTTGCAAGGCAAGCATGTAGGTCTTGTAATTTCCGACATGGCACCCAATATGAGTGGCGTGCAGAGTGCCGATTTAGCGCGTGCGATACATCTTGCGGAACTGGCGATGGAATTCGCGCTCGAACATTTGAAACCAGAAGGCAGCTTCCTCGTTAAGGTATTTCAGGGCGTTGGGTTTGAGGAGTTTCTTAAGCTGATGAAAAGTCGTTTTGCCAAAGTGGTCACGCGCAAACCTAAGGCTTCGAGGGATCGTAGTAGCGAGTTATACCTGTTGGCAACAGAAAAACGTTAGGGCGTTTCTAAAAATTCAGAATTCGCCCAACTGCAAGGCAGCGGGGGAAATTTCGCCGCGCCGCATATGTGGTTATATGCAAGCAAGAAATTTTTTCGCAACACAGCAGTTGGGGTGAAGTGTGGGTTTTTAGAAATGCCCTTGAGCAATCTAAAGAATCATAGTCTAATGGACACATGCGGCTGGAACAGACAAGCCGTTTAAGGAGTAATCGTGAATAATTTTAAGAGTATTGCAATTTGGATGGTTGTCGCATTAGTGCTGATGACGGTGTTCAATCAATTTAACAATCATCAACAGCAGGCCTCGCAGGCAACGCTGGATTATTCCGAGTTTCTGAATTTGGTCAAGCAGGGTCAAGTGACCAAAGTGCTGATTGAAGGACGCACGCTTAAGGCGACAACTTCTGAAGGTAAACGAATCACCAGCTATGCGCCGAGTGACATCTGGATGGTGTCTGATTTGCTGAAAAATGGTGTAGCGATTGAAGCGAAGGCAGAGGAAGAGCAGTCATTACTGATGAGCATATTCGTGTCATGGTTTCCGATGGTATTGCTGATTGGGGTATGGATATTCTTCATGCGTCAAATGCAAGGCGGTGGCAAGGGCGGAGCGTTTTCGTTCGGAAAATCGCGCGCGCGCATGATGGACGAAAACAAAGAGCGATATACCTTCGCTGATGTGGCGGGTTGCGACGAGGCGAAAGAAGAAGTATCGGAACTGGTTGATTTCTTGCGCGACCCATCAAAATTTCAAAATCTGGGTGGACGTATTCCGCGTGGCATATTGCTGGTGGGCAATCCTGGTACAGGTAAAACTTTGTTGGCCAAAGCGATTGCGGGCGAAGCTAAAGTGCCATTCTTTTCCATTTCAGGTTCTGACTTTGTTGAAATGTTTGTCGGTGTCGGTGCAGCGCGGGTACGCGATATGTTCGAGCAGGCGAAAAAACATGCCCCTTGTATTGTTTTTATCGATGAAATTGACGCGGTGGGTCGCCAACGCGGTGCCGGCATGGGTGGTGGCAATGATGAGCGTGAACAAACGCTGAATGCATTGTTGGTTGAGATGGACGGTTTTGAAGGCGCTAGCGGTGTGATTGTGATTGCTGCGACCAATCGTCCCGATGTATTGGATTCTGCGTTGCTACGTCCTGGTCGTTTCGATAGGCAGGTCGTTGTGGCGTTGCCAGATATTCGCGGACGCGAACAAATCTTGATGGTACACATGCGTAAAGTGCCGATTGCGGCTGACGTGCAGGCTAATGTTTTGGCGCGTGGTACGCCGGGCATGTCGGGTGCGGATTTAGCTAACTTGGTCAATGAGGCTGCCTTGTTTGCGGCACGTCGCGGCAAGCGTTTTGTTGAAATGGATGATTTTGAAGCCGCTAAAGATAAAATCTTTATGGGTGCAGAACGTCGCTCGATGGTGATTACGCCTGAAGACAAAAAGAAAACCGCTTATCACGAGTCTGGTCACGCGATTATCGGCATGACCTTGAAAGGCTGCGATCCGGTACATAAAGTTTCAGTGATTCCACGCGGTCGTGCGCTCGGTGTAACCTGGTCATTGCCTGTGGTCGATCAATTCAGCATGTACCGTGACCAGATGTTGGACAACATCAGTATGTTGTTTGGCGGGCGTGTTGCCGAGGAAATTTTTGTTGGTAACATTTCGACGGGTGCATCGAATGACTTTGAACGTGCCACGCAAACTGCACGCGACATGGTGACACGCTATGGTATGACGGAAGCGTTGGGTCCGATGGTGTATGGTGAAAATGATGGCGAAGTATTTTTGGGTCGTTCAGTCACAACACATAAAAACATTTCTGAGGCGACCATGCAAAAAGTCGATGCCGAAATTCGTCGTATCCTTGATGAGCAGTATGCTGTCGCGACAAAAATACTGACAGAAGGGCGTGACAAAGTAGAAGCCATGACCGCCGCCTTGATGGAGTATGAAACCATCGATGCAGACCAAATTGCTGATGTTATGGCGGGCATCCCAGTACGTCCCCCTAAGCCCAGCACCAGCAGTCAAGCGCCTAAGCCGCCCCAAGACGCGGCACCGACTGCGCCCGCAACAACGCCTACGCAGCCCGCGCAGGAAACTTAAAAGCAGGATTGAGGAGCGAGGATTGAGTTAAGAGCAGCAGTTATTTCAATCCGCCACTCCTCGCTACACTTTCCTCAATCCTGATGCTTCACTGCGGCAAACTCCAACTCGACTTATCTCGCCCGCTTGTGATGGGTATCGTTAATGTCACGCCTGATTCATTTTCGGATGGCGGACAACACCATCAGCGTGATGCTGCTCTTGTTCACGCGCAACAACTAATAGAAGACGGTGCGCATATTATTGACATTGGTGGTGAATCGACGCGACCTGGTGCATTTCCAGTCAGCCTTCAACAAGAGCTAGATCGCGTGCTTCCCATCATCGAAGGATTGCGGGGTGCATCGGTTGTGTTGTCCATAGATAGTTGCAAGCCAGAAGTGATGCGGGCTGCGGTCTTGGCAGGTGCGCAGATGGTGAACGACATCAATGCATTGCAAGATGATGCAGCGATGAAAGTAGTGGCGGACAATAATGTTGCGGTGTGCTTGATGCACAAGCAAGGCAATCCACAAACTATGCAAATGCAGCCGCAATATAAAGATGTTGTGAGTGAGGTAAGTGAGTTTTTGCGTGAGCGAATTTCGGCGGCTGAAGCGGCAGGCATATCACGTAGCCGTATCGTGATCGATCCTGGTTTTGGTTTTGGAAAATCATTAGTGCATAATCTCAACTTGCTACGCGAGTTGAATAAATTAACTGAATTGGGTGTGCCGATATTGGCAGGCTTATCGCGTAAATCCATGTTGGGTACATTGACGGGGCAGCCAGTCACAGCGCGGCTTGCGGCTAGCGTGGCGGCGGCGATGATTGCAGTGCAACGCGGTGCGAATATCGTGCGAGTACATGATGTGAAAGCGACGGTGGATGCACTGAAAGTGTGGCAGGCAATTGAATAATTTTTCTTATCCACGAAAGACACGAAAACCACGAACAATCAGTTTCTAAAGCAACCAGTTTTTTATTCGCGGTTTTCGTGTCTTTCGTGGACAGTGTTTTAGATTTTATTTCCCATTTTTCGTGGAACATTAGTAATTTTTAAGCGAGCGCAATGATGAGCAGAAAATATTTTGGAACAGACGGTGTGCGCGGACGTGTTGGTGAACATCCCATCACGCCGCAATTTGTCATGCACTTGGGTTATGCAGCGGGCAAGGTGTTAACTGCTGGTGGTCATACAGGGGGAGAGCGCCCCGGCGTATTGATCGGTAAAGACACCCGCATTTCTGGCTACTTGCTGGAATCGGCGTTAGAAGCCGGCTTGATTGCAGCAGGGGTGGATGTGTATTTGGCTGGCCCCGTGCCGACTCCCGCCGTTGCTTATCTGACGCGCGCGCTGCGTTTGCAAGCGGGCGTGGTGATCTCTGCATCACACAATCCGTTCGAGGACAACGGCATTAAATTCTTTTCTGCGAATGGCGCAAAGTTGCCTGACTCAACTGAACACGCCATCGAAGCTGCCCTCGACGAACCGATGCAAACCAACGCTTCGGAAGGTTTGGGCAAAGCCAAGCGTATCGACGATGCAGTGGGACGTTACATTGAATTTTGCAAAAGCACGTTCCCATTCGAGTTAGATTTGCGCGGTATGAAAATCGTGGTGGATAGCGCGCACGGTGCGACCTATCACATCGCACGCAACGTGTTTCACGAGCTAGGCGCGGATGTCATCGCGATTGGTGTGCAACCGGATGGAAAAAACATCAATGATGGTTATGGTGCGACTGCGCCTGCGAATTTGCGTAAAGCCGTGGTTGAACATCAGGCTGATATTGGCATAGGGCTGGATGGCGACGGTGATCGTTTAGTGATGGTGGATGCGGCAGGGCAGCTTTACGATGGCGATCAATTGCTTTACATCATCGCCAAACATCGCCAGTCACTGGGCAAACTGCATGGCGGTGTAGTCGGCACGCTGATGACCAACTTGGCGTTTGAACATGCGATGAAAAAACTGAGCATTCCATTTATGCGCGCCAAAGTGGGCGATCGTTATGTGATGGAATTATTGCAGCAACATAATTGGCAACTCGGTGGTGAAAATTCGGGTCATATCATTTGTTTGGATAAACACAGCACCGGTGATGGCATTGTGTCTGCGTTGCAAGTGTTACACGCTTTACGTGCAACTCAGCAAAGTCTGACACAAGCGGCGAGTGGCTTGCAGATGTATCCGCAAGTGCTCATCAATGTGCGCGTAGCCAAAGGCGTGGATTGCCTTGGTCATGACCAAGTTAAATCAGCGGTGTCCGATGTAGAACAGGTGTTGAATGGCAAAGGTCGCGTACTGTTGCGCCCCTCTGGGACAGAGCCATTGTTGCGTGTGATGGTGGAAGGAGAGGACCAGCAGTTGGTGGAGCAGTCTGCGCAACGAATCTCTGATGTAGTGCGTAGGTTGGCAGTTGCTTAAAGCTCTGAATCACCGTAGGAGCGTGCCCTGCACGCGAGCTTATCGCGTGCAGGGCACGCTCCTACAAAACCAAGCAGCAATTCGCGGCACATTTTTTAGCTGCTCCAGTCGCCAATTTTCCACTGCCCAATCCAAAATTTCTTCTATGCTGCCAGCACGTAATTCAACAGGCGGTTGCTGCTGTAAAAACTCCAACACGCTAATCAACGTGGCCGCAACACAGTCTGTGCTGATAGCTTGAGCGAGTGTTTGTTTACTCAACTTTTCACCCTGTGTATTTACAGCAATAGGCAAGTGCATGTAGTGCGGAGTAGGTAAGTCAAGAAGTTGCTGCAAGTAAATCTGGCGCGGTGAGGAGTGCAATAAATCTGCGCCACGCACAATGTGTGTAATGCCTTGGAACGCATCATCTACAACCACTGCAAGCTGATAGGCGAATAAACCATCGGCACGTTTGACGACGAAATCTCCGATTTCATTTTCGAGGTGTTGAGTGATGTGACCTTGCAGAGTGTCGTTGAATTGAATAACTTCGTTCGTCCTGAGCTTGTCGAAGGATGAATAATTTTCCTCGGTCTTTTCAAAGAAGGCTTCGACAGGCTCAGCCCGAACGGAGGTTTTTAAGTTGGTTCGCACCCGCCAAGACCTTTCTTCACGCCCTTCTGTAATACCATTACGACAAGTACCCGGATATATCTGCCCATCAATCCCATGCAAAGCCGAATCCGCAACCTCCTTGCGCGTGCAGCAACACGGATACACCGCGCCGATTGTTTGCAGTTGCTGCAATGCCGCTTCATAAGCCGCCGTGCGCTGGCTTTGGTAAAGCGCAGGCTCATCACTATGTAATCCAAACGCTGCCAGCGTGCGCAGAATGTCGTCCGCCGCACCAGCCATACAGCGCGGCGTATCAAGGTCTTCCACGCGCACTAGCCACGTGCCGTGATGATGTTTTGCGTCGAGATAACTACCGACAGCAGCAACGAGTGAACCGAAGTGCAATGAGCCAGTAGGGGATGGGGCGAATCGCCCGCGATAGTTAGTGGAAGATGGCATTTGGTTTGGTAGGGTGTCAATAAGCGAAGCGCATTGCACCAGCTTTCATTCGGCGCAATAACCATTGCGCCCTACGGGGCTTATCGGTAGCCGCATTTTTTTTGGAATGCAGGGTATTCCTTGACCCACTCAGGAGCTTTTCCACCCATCTCATTACCGAGATCATAGACTTTTACTAGCTTATTTTTTACGCAGTTTTTAACACATGAAAATACTTGGAGGTACGGCTTTATAACTGCGCGAGAAGGAGTGAAAGCTTGTCCTGCCAACAAACGACCTGAGTGTCCATAGCAAGTTATTTTTTGTATTTGTGGTGTTGAAGAAACGAACCCGCCACGGTAATTGGCAATACAAATAGGTGATTCATCGACATTTGTTGCCTTGCGTACGCTTTGACCAAAAAGAATCTCTTCGTTCTCTAAAATCGGAAGAGGGACAATATTCATTGCCAGAGTCGCCTCTTTCGGAACATAAGAACTCAGATTCAACTGATCACAGCCCGTCCAATCTAGTATTGTTAATGATTCGTTTCCAGCGGCATTGCAATCAACCGCTAGAAGTAATAAAAGTAACAATAACTTCTTCATCATTGACAGGAGTTCATCTAGTTTTTCGTTCACTGGTTAAGCTGCTACTACCTCTTCCTCAAACTCCAACCCCACCTTGTCATCTTTTACATCCACGGTAACCTTGCCGCCATTCGCCAATTTACCAAACAGTAATTCATCTGCCAGCGCGGAGCGGATGGTGTCTTGTATCAAGCGCGCCATGGGGCGTGCGCCCATCAGCGGGTCGAAGCCATTTTCGGCGAGGTGTTCTTTGAGTGCATCGGTGAATACCACCTCCACTTTTTTCTCGTGCAGTTGTTCTTCGAGCTGCATCAAAAATTTATCCACCACGCGCAGAATGACTTCTTTATCCAGCGAGGCGAAGGAGATGGTGGCATCCAAACGGTTGCGGAATTCTGGTGTGAATAGGCGTTTGATGTCAGCCATTTCGTCACCTGCGGCTTTAGTATTAGTGAAGCCAATTTGGGTTTTGTTGAGGGCTTCTGCGCCCGCATTGGTAGTCATAATAATCACCACGTTGCGGAAGTCGGCCTTGCGTCCGTTGTTGTCGGTGAGTGTGCCGTGATCCATCACTTGCAGCAGGATGTTGAAGATGTCGGGATGCGCTTTTTCGATTTCATCGAGCAGCAGTACGGCATGCGGTTGCTTGCTAATCATTTCGGTGAGCAGTCCGCCTTGGTCAAAGCCCACGTAGCCAGGAGGCGCGCCAATCAAGCGTGACACGGCATGGCGTTCCATGTATTCGGACATGTCGAAGCGATGCAGCGGCATGCCCATCACGTAGGCGAGTTGACGTGCCACTTCGGTTTTTCCTACACCTGTTGGGCCGGAAAATAAGAAGCTGCCTATCGGTTTTTGCGGATTACCCAAACCGCTGCGCGACATTTTGATGGCGCGTGCCAGTGTCTCGATAGCTTTGTCCTGGCCAAATACGGTGGCTTTCAAATCACGATCCAGCGTCTTCAAGGTGTTGCGGTCGTCACTCGAAACCGTGCGGGGTGGAATGCGCGCAATCTTGGAAATAATTTCTTCGATCTCGTGCTTACCGATGACTTTTTTCTGTTTTGATTTGGGCAGGATGCGTTGCGCTGCTCCTGCTTCGTCCAACACGTCTATCGCCTTATCGGGCAGATGCCTATCATTGATGAAGCGTGCGGAAAGTTCGGCTGCGCAGGTGATTGCCTGAGCGCTGAATTTAACCCCGTGATGTTCCTCAAAACGGGTTTTCAGCCCTTTCAAAATGGCGATGGTTTGTTCAACTGAAGGCTCAGGCACATCCACCTTTTGAAAGCGACGCGACAGCGCGTGATCCTTTTCAAAGATACCGCGATACTCTTGATAAGTGGTCGCACCAATACATTTGAGCGTGCCGTTGGACAGCGCAGGCTTGAGCAAATTGGATGCGTCCATCGTGCCGCCCGAAGCTGCTCCTGCACCGATCATAGTATGTATTTCGTCGATGAATAAAATCGCGTGAGGCGCATCGCTGAGTTCCTTCAACACAGCTTTGAGGCGTTGCTCAAAATCGCCGCGATATTTTGTCCCCGCCAATAATGCGCCCATATCCAACGAGTAAACATGCGCATCCTGAAGAATTTCCGGCACATCTTTTTCCACGATACGACGTGCCAAACCTTCTGCAATCGCAGTCTTGCCGACACCTGCTTCACCCACTAACAATGGATTGTTTTTACGACGACGGCACAAGGTTTGAATGACACGTTCCAGCTCAATATCACGACCAATCAGTGGGTCGATTTTTCCTGCAACGGCTTGTGCATTCAGGTCTTGCGCGTAGCTTTTTAGCGCGCTGCCTGCATTGGGGTCTTGTTCGGCTTCGGTTTCATTCTGTGGTTTGGTAGGCGTATCACTTTGTGCTTTGTCGATGCCGTGTGAGATGTAATTCACCACATCCAAGCGGCTGATATTGCGCTGAGTGAGGAAATAAACTGCATGTGAATCTTTCTCGCCGAACAGTGCGACCAATATGTTTGCGCCGACTACTTCCTTTTTATTGCTGGATTGCACATGCAAAATTGCTCGCTGAATCACACGCTGAAAGCCGACGGTAGGTTGTGTATCGACTTCGTTTCCACCAGGAATCACAGGGGTATTTTCAACGATGAAGTTCGTCACCACTTGACGTAACTCCTCAATGTTCGCACCGCAAGCACGCAACACCTGTGCCGCAGAACCGTTGTCCAGCATGGTGAGTAGCAAATGCTCAACCGTGATAAATTCGTGACGCTTCTGTCTTGCTTCGACAAATGCCAAATGCAAACTGACTTCTAATTCTTGAGCAATCATTTCAAATTTCCTCCATGCCACATCGTAGCGGATGCCCGTGTTGTTTTGCAAACTCTGCAACCTGATTTATTTTACTCTCTGCCACATCGCGTGAATAAACCCCGCACACTGCTGAACCTTCAGTATGAACTTTGAGCATGATTTGTTGGGCTCGTTCAAGATTAAAACTAAAAAACCGCATCAATACCTCAATGACAAATTCCATGGTTGTGTAATCGTCATTAAACAAAAGCACCTTGAACATTTTCGGTGGCTTTGTTTTGGCTCGTTCTGGCGCAAGTACCGTGCTGCTTTTAGTGGGCATAACCGAATGTGCGTACTGTTAATTTCATGGCTCTATAGTTGATGATACGCGCGGCTTTTTCAAGGGCAAAGTAAAAAAATGTATAAACTTCTTGACGTTGTGAAGTTATCTAAGGTAAAAAGTGAACTGGCGTTTGATTCAAAGTTTCTGCAGTACTGGTTTTGCCGTGTGCGGTCTTAGATTCAAACAGTTTCGCGGGGGTTTTCTCCGTTTTTTTAGTAAGGAAGTAATCACATGGCAACTGGTACAGTTAAATGGTTTAACGACGCAAAAGGTTTTGGTTTCATCACTCCGGATGATGGCAGCGAAGATTTATTTGCACACTTTTCAGCAATCAATATGAGCGGTTTTAAATCACTCAAAGAAGGTCAGAAAGTGACTTTCGAAGTTGTTCAAGGCCCTAAAGGTAAGCAAGCTTCAAACATCCAAGCGCCTTAATCGGTTTTTGAGTTGTAAAAAAGCCCGACACGAAAGTGTCGGGCTTTTTTATTGCTTGAAACAATAACGTTGCTTTAAGTGCGACACTCTTGCTGTCCCATTGTGAGTTTCAGGGCCGCAATATCTTTAATTTCGATAGATTTATTCTGCACACTGATTAGCCCTTCTTTTTGAAACTTTGAGAAAGCGCGGCTTACCGTCTCCAGTTTCAATCCGAGAAAACTACCAATTTCCTCACGTGTCATACGCAAGTGAAATCCGTTTGGTGAATAGCCACGTGAAGCGAAGCGTTGAGACAGATTGAGCAGGAATGTTGCCAGTCGTTCCTCGGCTTTCATACTACCTAACAGCAGCATAATGCCGTGGTCTCGCACGATTTCCCGGCTCATGATTTTGTGCAAATGTCGCTGCAGTGAGGGGATGTCGCGGCTTAACTGTTCCAGCCTGCCAAAAGGTATTTCACACACCTCGCTGTCTTCTAGCGCAATGGCATCGCAGGTGTGGTGGTCGGTGCTGATGGCATCCATGCCGATGATTTCGCCCATCATGTGAAAACCCGTTACTTGTTCGCGTCCGTCTTCATGCATAACTTGGGTTTTGAAAAATCCAGTGCGAATCGCGTAGAGTGATTGGAAAGCTGCGCCAGCTCGGTATAAATATTCGCCACGCAGCTTTGGTTGAGCGCGTTGCACCAAATTGTCCAACTGTTCAAGTTCGGCATCGCTTAAGCCGAAAGGTAAGCAAAGCTCTTGCAAGCTACAAGAT
>JABFRF010000029.1 GCA_013141315.1 Gallionella sp.
TTTAAGTCTCACTCTTTTCGAGAAAACACCGCTCGATCAATTGGTTAAAAATATGGAGCCACAAATAGATACGCAACAAGATAATAACCAAATGAATTTATTCAATTAAATGTACGGACACCAATGTTAACAACCAAACAAAAACAACCCATGAGTGAAATAGCAAACAAACAAACTGGCGCAGCCAAAACCGCGCGCAACCCTATCAAAATCGTGCCTTTGCAAGAACGCTTGCGCAAGCCCGAATGGATACGCGTGAAGTCCAGCTCTGGGCAAGGCTATCACGATGTAAAACGCTTGCTGCGCGAGCACAAGCTGCACACGGTGTGCGAGGAAGCATCCTGCCCGAACATTGGCGAGTGCTTTAGCAAAGGCACGGCGACCTTTATGATTTTGGGTGATGTGTGCACGCGGCGGTGTCCGTTTTGCGATGTGGCGCATGGCAAACCCCTTGCACCGGATGCCAATGAACCCGCCAATTTGGCGCGCTCTATCGGTTTGCTGAATTTGAAATATGTGGTTATCACCAGCGTGGATAGAGATGACTTGCGCGATGGCGGTGCGCAGCACTTCACCGATTGTTTGAGTGCGATACGCGTGAGTTCACCCAACACGCGCTTGGAGATTTTGATCCCCGATTTTCGCGGTCGTCTCGATGAGGCATTAGATGCGCTGGCAGTCAGCCTGCCCGATGTACTGAATCACAATCTTGAAACCGTGCCGCGTTTATACAAGCTCGCACGTCCCGGTGCGGACTACGCGCATTCGCTCAAATTGCTCAAAGATTTCAAAGCGCGCTTCCCTAGCATTCCCACCAAATCGGGTGTGATGTTGGGCTTGGGAGAAACTGATGATGAAGTGCTGGAAGTGATGCGCGACTTGCGCGCGCACGATGTGAACATGCTCACCATCGGTCAATACTTGCAGCCTAGCGATGGGCATCTGCCCGTGTTGCGTTATGTACCACTGGAGACCTTCACCATGTTTGAGCAAGCCGCTAAAGAGATGGGATTTAGTCACGCTGCCTGCGGCCCGATGGTGCGTTCTAGTTATTTTGCAGATGAGCAGGCGCATCAAGCTGGGGTGATTTAAACCCAATATTCATTAGGGAAACGCTGATTAAGTCCTGCCGCTCGTGGTGAGCTTGTCGAGCTATGAGTGGCGGGGCGTATAATTCAACGAGTTAAATCACGTGCCCTTCGACAGGCTCAGGGCGAACGGACTTAATAAGCGTTTTCTTAGAAAATCGCTCCTACTTAGGTTTCCGTTCAAATAGATTATTTGGGTTAAACAGATTTGTTTGACCTAAATCAATAAGCGGTTTGTTGAATAGGGTAAATTCCTCACCAGTAGATTTAACCAAGGAGAAACACCATGAAAGTTCGTTACCTGATTGTACTGACTGCCGCGTTGGCTGTTAGCTCTGTTGCATTTGCCGCGGAGGATGGGGAGGCCGTATTCAATAAAAACAAATGCGCAGCTTGTCACAAGCTGGATGCTAAAACCGTTGGGCCAAGCATCAAGGCGGTTGCTGCCAAGTATGCAGGCAACAAGGAAGCCGCAGCCACGTTAGAGAAGAAAGTTCGTACCGGTGGTGCGGGTGTTTGGGGTTCAATGCCTATGCCGCGCGTTCCCGCTACCGTGCCGGATGAAGAAATCAAATCTATGGTCGCTTGGATTTTGGCGCATTAAAACGAGTGAGTTCGCAGCCTATGTGAGATGTAGGCTGTTTTTTATTCAGCCGAAGCTTGGATGTTTCCAATATTCGGTCTAATACCCAAGACCAGCACAGCTGGCAATGAAGGCGCAAGGCAAGACTCGGGGGGGTAGCACAGCAGCGATGCCGATAAAACAAAAAAGCGGGCTGCACAAAATAGCTGACGAAAGTCGGCTTTTTGTTGCTTGCTGTTGCCGGAGATGCTGAGGCAAGCTGTTATAATCCCCGGTAAATCTTCCTGCTCATCCTTAATGAATATCCTTTACGAAGAAGACGGTAGTTTTAAAGTCGGCAGCATCATGACCGACAACACCACCTCACTACAGATCGAGAGCATTTCCGGCAAACGCAGCAAGGTTAAAGCCAGCAATGTGATGCTGCATTTCAGTCAACCCGCCTTGTCAGATTTTATCCCACAGGCAGAAACGCTAGCATCAGACATTGAGGTGGAATTTCTTTGGGAATGTTGCCCGCCCGATGAGTTTGAGTTTGAGCAAACCGCCACGGAATATTATGGCCATAAACCCAGCTCGTTAGAAGCGGGCGCGGTGTTGATGAGGCTGCATAGCGCGCCGATTTATTTTCACAAAAAAGGTAAGGGGCGTTATCGCGCTGCGCCGCCTGACGTACTTAAAGCTGCACTCGCTGGTGCGGAAAAAAAGCGTCAGCAACTCGCTTTGCAAGCGCGCTATACCGAGCAACTCAGCCGCTTTGAATTCCCCATTGAGTTTGCTGAGCACATCACACACTTGCTCTACAAACCGGATCGCAACACCATCGAAGTCAAAGCGTTAGAGGCGGCTTGCGCCGCAACCCATTTATCTGCCGCGCATTTATTGCATCGCTGCGGCGGCATCCCTTCCACGCAAAATTTCCATCTGCAAAAATTCTTATTCGAAAACTTTCCTAAAGGCACGGGCTTCCCCTCAGTGGAATTAAGTGCGTGGGAAGAATTGCCGCTAGCGAATGTCAATGCTTTTAGCATTGATGATGCAACCACAACGGAGATAGACGATGCCTTTTCAGTCGTCAAACTCGACAACGGCAATTGGCGCATTGGGGTGCATATTGCCGCACCCTCGTTGGGCATTCCACGCGATTCTGAAATTGATAAGATTGCCGCGCAACGGCTGTCCACCGTGTATATGCCCGGAGACAAAATCATCATGCTGCCAGACAACGTGGTGCAAGCCTTTACCTTGTGTGCGGATCGTGTCTGCCCGGCGCTATCGATGTACATCGAAGTGGAAGGCGAATCACTCGCCGTACTGAGTTATGAAAGCCGCGTTGAGCGCATTCACGTCGCCGCCAACTTACGCCACGACACGTTAGAGCCGTTATTCAATGAAGAAACCTTGGCGGCGGGCAAGTTGGATTATCCTTACGCCAACGAGTTAACGCTGTTGTGGAGCTTGGTACAAAAGCTGGAGGCAGGTCGCGGCAAATCATCCGACAACAACCTCCAGCAAATTGATTACAACTTCCATATAGCAAATGATCGCGTCGAAATCAGCAATCGTCGTCGTGGCTCACCGATTGATAAGGTGGTTTCAGAACTGATGATTCTGGTGAATTGCGAATGGGGTAAACATCTTGCCGAGCATGGTTTCCCTGGCATTTACCGCACCCAGCAAAACGGCAAAGTAAAAATGAGTACCGTCGCTGCACCGCATCAAGGCTTGGGTGTAGCTCAATACATGTGGTCGAGCTCACCGTTACGTCGCTATGTGGACATGGTCAATCAACGTCAAATTATTGCGATGTTGCGTGACGAAGAACCTGCCTACCCAAAAAACGATACCGCGCTGTACGCAATTATGAGCGACTTCGACACAACCTACGGTTTGTATAACGAATTCCAACGTGGCATGGAACGTTACTGGTGTTTGCGTTGGTTGCAACAAGAACAAGCTAAAGATGCCCTCTCCCCAACCCTCTCCCGCGCTGCGGGCGAGGGAGCAAACGAATCGCTACGCGAACTTATAGTTGATGCGACGGTGTTACGCGAAAACTTAGTTCGGCTCACCAACATCCCACTCACTTTCCGCGCTTCATCGCTGCCTGAATTACCCGCCAATACACGCGTACAGCTTGCCATCGGCGATATTGATTTACTCGATCTCGATGTACAAACCCGCTTTATCGCAGCGGTAACGGAGGAGGTTGCTTGTTTGCCGGCTTAAAGATTTGGCTAATGCCTTATTTGAAGACCTCATTGTCTTCATCCCTGATTGTGTCGATCATCTTTCACGCCATCGCACTATTTGGCATCACCTTTGTGATGCCCGATCCGCGCAGCATGGCGAGTGATATGCAGATGCTGCAAGTGGTATTGGTCAACAGCAAATCAAAAACCAAACCCAATAAAGCCGATGCGCTAGCGCAACATAATTTGGACGGTGGAGGTAACACTGAAGATAATCGTGTTGCCAAGACCTCATTCCCTACCCTCAAAGATAGTGAAAAGTTCACTCCCGAGCAACTCGCCAAACATGTTGCCAAGCTTGAAGAGGAGACCAAGCGGGTGATGACCCAGCTTAAAAGTGAACATGCAATCAAGCAACTTGACCCGAAAAAAATTGACGGCACTGCGGCTAGCAATGGCGAAGATTTAATACAGCGCAGCCTGGAGATCGCGCGCCTTGAAGCACAGATCAGTAAAAATAATGATTACTACCAAAAACTACCCCGCCGTAAATTCATCGGCGCGCGCACCCAAGAATTTCGCTTCGCGCAATACATCGAAGACTGGCGTGTCAAAGTGGAGCGCATCGGCAACCTGAACTATCCCGCGCAGGCGCGTCTGCAAAAAGCCTTCGGTAGTCTGCAACTCAGCGTCTCGATTCGTGCCGATGGCAGCATCGAAAAAGTCGAAATCAATCACTCCTCTGGTCAACGCATACTCGATGCGGCAGCACTGCGCATCGTTAAACTCGCCGCCCCTTACTCGCCGTTACCACCAGACATCACCAAAGATACCGACATCCTCACTATCACCCGCACCTGGACGTTCACCGCTTCCAACCAGCTGGAAAGCGAATAAACTACCCAATAAACTCAGATACCTATACAATTTAGTCAGATTGTAATATTTGCCGCATCACGAAAATAACCCTGCTCCACCAGAATACGGTAGCTGAAATTAAGACTAAGCGTCGAAAATTTCCATTGCTGAAATTCATCGGTGCATTAAATAATTGGGAAAAGATGTTTTTTATCACCGCATTTAACTCACGTAATGCAGATTTAATCTCTATATGCATATCAAGAAGTGCTGCTCGCTTACGCCGTACCCGTTATGGGCTGTGGGCTATGTGCTGCTTGATGCCGTGTTTGGCTGGGGCGGTTCAGATCGGTGACATCTTGACCATGAGCAAATTAGGTGAGCCGTTGCGTGTGGAAGTGGCACTCGCCGCTTCCGGAAATGAGCTGGTTGACGAGAGTTGTGTCTCGCTTGTCACGCCTGATTCAAGAACCGACGATGCCAGCAATTATTTGCGCGATACAAAATTATCCGTGCAAACCATCGGTGGTCAGCAACGCATATTGCTGAGTTCGCGCAAGCCATTCAACGATGTATTCGGCAAGTTCAAGTTACAGATCAAGTGCCAAGATCAGGGCAGTATCGCCAAAACATTTACCATCCTGCCGGATATGGCCGATAGCTCACCATTGTTAGAGCCAGCGGTGTCCGTGGTTGAACATCCCGCCGAACCCCAGGCAAAAGTCGATCCTGTCCATCCTGCGCAGCCTGCCAGCTTGGCGATTGACTCACCTGTCGTTTCATTGCCGGTCACTGTAACAAAAGATTCGACCCGCAGTCATCGCGTCAAGCATCCAAGCCGTGCGGCAAAAAACTCGCTTGCGAATCGCCGTCTTCGCAAAGATTCGTCCGATTCCTTTCAGCTGAAAATTTCGGGAGAGCCATTGGATGCTTCGCGTATCGGGAAGATCAGCCCCGAAGAGCGCGACTTTTTATTGGGCTCGCAAAAGTTGCTGGACTCGGACGACCAAATGGCGAGCATCTTGACCCTGCAAAATCAGGTGAAACAATTGCAGGAAGATATCAGCGATATGCGTGCCAAGCTTGCCAGGCTGGGTTTGCCCGCACACATCGCCACTGGCAACGAGGCCGGTGCGCGCGCAGAAAATATCAGCATTCAAGCAGAGAGTACCAGTACGCCGGTGGAACTGTCTGCCAAGCAAGCAGTGGTCGTGCAAACCCTCACGGAGGGACGAAAATCAGATTGGCTGACTTGGGCGTGGCAGCTAGGCTTGTTGGGCTTGGCTATCGTGGCTAGTGTATGGGGTTTACGCCGCTATGATCGCAGCAAGTCATTGGCTGCTCCTGTGCAGATATTTCCCGAGATCGTTCAGATTCATCCCGCGCCAACTGTTGAGCCTATGCCGAGTCAACAGCCCGCATCGCCGGGAGAAACCACAGTCAAGATAAAAGCCATGGCTCAGGCAGCCGTTGCAGCCAAGGCTAACGCTTCTCAGGATACATCCGCTACCTTTGCCAAGGTTGTCCATGATGAGCAGGAAGTAGATGCCATCATCGAAGAGGCGCAATTATACGCAGCGTTCAATCATCCTCAGCGAGCCGTCAAGATATTGTTAGAGCTGTTGGTGGACAATCCTAAAAAATCTGACGCTTGGTTGTTGTTGTTGGCAATCTTGGCCTCACTGAATAATGTCCATGAGTTTGAAAACAATGCGCGTGCATTCCTTCGCTACAACCCGCAAGACATTGAAAGTTGGAAGACCATACAAATCTTAGGTCGGACCCTCAACCCGGATAACCCGCTATATCGGGATAACGGCCCGGCACTGTCACCCGATACGGTATTGGGCGAGCGGCATTTGTTGGGCGACGTGTTGATCGATCTGGAGATGATTTCTCCGGAGAGTCTGCATCATTGCCTGGCGCATTTCGATGCAAAGAAACATGGTCGTCTGGGGGTTTATCTAGTCACAGAAAAAGTCATTACCCATAAGCAATTAACCGAAGCCCTGGTGCATCAGAACACGCTCAATCAGGGTACGCCGTATGTGGCGCCAGTTGATTTGGAGTTTGAGGCACCAGACAGAACCTGGCGCGGATAGCATTGCATCAGGTGGCGCTCAACGTTAACCCACTTTGGGGGTTGCCTGCCGGCTGAATTGCTTCTTTAAATAGCATTTCCTCTTTACAATGCGCGCACTATTTATTACGCGCACTCAACATGACTGACCGCTACGCCGTTATCGGCAACCCCATCTCGCACAGCAAGTCCCCGCAGATTCATCAGATGTTTGCCGAGCAAACGGGGCAAGACATTAGCTATGAAAAAATTGAAGCCCCGCTGGATGGCTTCGCTGAAACTATTGAACGTTTACGAAATGACGGCTACAAGGGGTGTAGTGTTACTGTGCCGTTTAAGTTTGAAGCATTTAAATTGGCTAATAGTGTAAGCGAGAGCGTAATAGATACATTCGACTCTGGCGAAAATGCAGATGCAGTCAACACCTTGGATTTTAGAAATTTAAAAATTGTTGGATACAACACCGATGGTTCTGGATTGTTAAAGGACATCACCATTAATAGGCAATTCAATATTTCAAAAAAGCGTGTTTTGTTGTTGGGTGCTGGCGGAGCTGCTTATGGCGTTTTGCACCCATTACTAAATGAAGAACCTAAAGAATTAGTAATCACAAACAGAACACTAGAAAAGGCGCAAAGAATCGAAAAAAAAATTAGGGGCACAGCGAAATTTCCAGTTACCTCTGTTTCCTGGAGCAGCTATTCGGACTTGTCAAAAAAGCAATTTGACCTCGTTATTAACGCCACCTCCGCTGGTTTAACTGATAGTGAACTTCCCCTCCCTCCCACTATCTTCGCTCCCAACGCACTCGCCTACGACATGATGTACGGACGCGAAACACCGTTTATGAAATTTGCCCGCGATCATGGCGCGCAAGTTGCCGATGGTCTGGGTATGTTGGTCGAGCAAGCTGCGGAGGCGTTTTATCTATGGCGCGGTGTGCAACCCGACACTGCTCCCGTCATCGCAGCGTTGCGCCTGACTTGAGCTTGTAAACAATGATAGGGAAACTGTGGCGATGGTTATGGCGTGGCGTAATGTATGGCGTTGCGCTGATTCTGCTTTACCAACTCTGGCTGTTTGCGCACATTTGCTGGTGGATTAAATTCAATCCCTCGAGCAGCGCATTCATGGAAAGCCGCCTGGAAGTCATGCAGGATGAAAACAGCGAAGCCACGTTGCAGCATGAATGGGTGGATTACGAAAAAATTTCGCCACACCTCAAGCGTGCGCTAATTGCTGCCGAAGACGCGAACTTTGTTGATCACGAAGGCTTTGATTGGGAAGGTATACAAAAGGCTTACGAGAAAAATCTGCGCAAAGGAAAAATCGTCGCAGGTGGCTCAACCATCAGCCAGCAATTGGCAAAAAATTTATTCCTCTCAACCAAACGCACGCCTTGGCGCAAGGGCGAGGAAGTCATCATCACGGTGATGATGGAAAAGGTGATGGATAAGCAGCGCATCTTTGAAATCTATCTAAATAGCATCGAGTGGGGTAACGGCGTGTTTGGCGCGGAAGCAGCGGCTCGCCATTACTATCATGTGAGTGCGGCACAACTGACAGCCGCGCAAGCCGCCAAGCTCGCTGCAATGGTGCCTAATCCACGCTTCTACGACAAGCATCGTGACGCAAGCGGACTGCTACGCAAAACCAACATCATTCTGGGTCGCTTGAACGATTCGGAAATTCCCTGAGCGACCGCGCGAGGTTTTCTTTACAATAGCGCGCAATCTATAAGGCAAGCGCTATGCAAGACAGCAACCACGACAACCATCACACCGAGAATGTGCAGGATCACCTCAAGCAGGTGGAGTCACTGCTGCACAAACACGCGCTGTTAGAAATGGTCGCGCATCGCCAGGTCATCCCGCGCGAAGATCGTCATGTTGTCGTAGATTCGCTGCTACACAAACAACATCTCGCTGAACTGCATCGCAAGCTTGATGACCTACACCCCGCCGACATTGCTTATATTCTAGAAGCGCTGCCTATCGACCAGCGTTTGCTGGTATGGGATTTAGTTAAGTCAGAGCGGGACGGCGAAATTCTGATCGAGGTTTCAGACGCAGTTCGGGATTCGTTGATCGCTTCGATGAACCGCGAAGAATTGAGCGCGGCAGCGGGGCAACTGGATACCGATGAACTGGCTGATTTAGCACCCGACCTTCCGCAGAACGTCATGCGCGACGTGTTCAAATCGCTCTCCATCGAAGAGCGTGAACAGTTGCGCGAAGCCATGTCTTATTCAGAAGACTCGGTTGGTGCGTTGATGGATTTCAGCATGATTCATGTGCGTGAGGACATTACACTGGAAGTGGTGTCGCGCTATTTGCGGCGCTTCGATGAGTTACCCGACCATACCGACCAAGTGTTCGTCGTCAATCGTGAGGATAAATTTATCGGCGTGTTGCCGATTAATCTCATCGTGGTGAATGAGCCGGAACTCAGCGTTAGCAGCTTGATGCTCACCGACACGATTCAATTGCATCCGGAAGAAAAGGCCGACCAAGCCGCGCAAGCGTTTGAGCGTTACGACTTGGTTTCCGCGCCGGTGATTGATGAAGACGGCAAGTTAGTTGGCCGCGTTACCGTGAACGTGGTGCTGGATTTCATTCGTACCGAATCAGAAAGCGATTTGTTAAACCAAGCCGGTTTGCGTGAAGAAGAAGATATTTTTGCGTCGGTATGGAAAAGCGCACAAAACCGTTGGCTATGGCTCGCACTCAATTTGTGTACTGCGTTTTTCGCCTCTCGTGTCATTGGCGGATTTGAAAACACCATCGAAAAATTTGTTGCGCTCGCCACACTGATGCCTATCGTTGCAGGCATCGCAGGCAACTCTGCCAACCAAACGACTACCATCATCATTCGCTCAATGGCACTGGGACAAATCACTCAGGGAAACGCGCGCAGACTGCTTATTAAAGAACTTGCGATCAGTGGATTAAATGGGTTGGTGTGGGGCGGTGTTGCCGGGCTATTCGCTTACTTCCTGTATCACAATGTCGCGTTGGGCGTGGTGATGACCAGTGCCATGCTGCTCAACTTATTAGTCGGCGCGATAGTCGGCATGATTATTCCACTGGCATTGCAAAAATTTGGGCGCGATCCAGCCATAGGTTCAAGCGTCATGATTACCGCCATTACCGACAGTGGCGGATTTTTCATCTTCTTAGGTTTAGCAACGATCTTCTTGGTTTGATACGGGGACGACGACACACCGAGTTGAAAACTAAGTGTTGTGAACAACTGGGTCAACTAAATCTAATACGACTAAACCAAATAGGGCGGAAAGCTAATCCGCCCCTCGCGAAATAAAATTACGCGCCTAGAATGCCTTTGGCTGCTGGCTTTTTTGCGGCTACTGCTTTTTTCGCTGCCGGTTTAGCGGCGGCTTTTTTAACGGCTGGCTTTTTTGCGGCTACTGCTTTTTTCGCTGCTGGCTTAGCTGCGGCTTTTTTAACAGCTGGTTTTTTTGCGGCTACTGCTTTTTTCGCTGCCGGTTTAGCTGCGGCTTTTTTTGCTGCTGGTTTTTTAGCAACCACTTTTTTCGCTGCTGGTTTAGCGGCTGCTTTTTTTGCTACAGGTTTTTTTGTGACTGCTTTTTTCGCTGCGGGCGTTTTTGCTTTTGTTGCCATTTTAATTCTCCATTAATAATTTAGAAATTTTCTACGACTCACTGCACACCCAAACGCCCTATGTTTAGCGAAAGAACGCTTGCGGCATCGGTACTGTAT
>JABFRF010000048.1 GCA_013141315.1 Gallionella sp.
TCACTTATTTTTACCCCAATACTTTTGCACAAAATTCTATCTATCCCCAGCAGATTTGCCCAATTCACTCCTCTGGTGCGGTAGCCAGTCTCACCTGCACTTGCGATAACACCTTCGCCCCCGATGCTGCGGGTACAAAGTGTGTTTGCCCACCCGGGACACAATTGAATGCAGCGGGTTCGGCGTGTGTAGAGCAATTCACGTTGACGCTAACTGCACCCACTACCATCCAACCATCCATGCACTGGAATCAAAAGAACAAACACCCGTTGTTTGTGGCGACCAATGGTTACGAGCTTAAAAAAGCCACAATCACTGCTACGGTATTAAACTCTCTCAATAATCAACCTAAAGCGGGCGTTACCGTATCGCTTAGTGTTGCCGCAGATGTAGGCAGTGGCGGGCATATTCATATTTCCAACCGTCCGAATGGTGTGCTTTACACCACCACGCCCCCAGCTTGGGCATGTATCGATGCCGCGCCACCAGCGGGTTGCCCAGGTGCGGTGGCAACCGCAACCACCAATGCGGCGGGAGTAGCGACCTTTACCTTCACCGCCCCAGAAGCTGCGGGCAAGCATATCTTCACCGCGAAATGCACCAGCCTTATTTGCGACGGCGGCACACCCAAAACCGCCCCGCTGAATGTAATGATGGGCGATTACCAATTGCTGCCTAGCTCACCCTTTTACACCATCACCAACTCGGCGGGCGATATCGCTGGCGGCACGGCAGGACACACTGAAAACCACTACGCCACGGGGAATGCCAGTGCTTTGCTAAATAAATTAGGAGAGATTTACTTCAAAGAAATCAACCCAGGCAACAAGTTGTACATCAACGATGCCAGCTTGCCGTGGGGCGGTTTGATGGATGTAAATGACGACTGGAAGACCCCTCATGCCGATCATCGATGGGGTAATGCCGTTGATATCCGTGCTAATGGAACCAATCCTGACCCGGAGGGCGAAATTCCGTTTGGAAAGTTCCGCACTGTTATGCAGAAGTGGAATGAGCGGACGGGTGTAGGAGCAGAAATTCACTGTTACGGTAAAGAGTACACCATTGCTAAGGCGGCCAATCCTAACCTGTGTGACGGGATTAAATTAGGTCGGCATTTCCATGTCAAATTTTAATTAGGAGCAAACCATGCGATCCTTTATTTTTCTACCGATGTCTTTGTGCATGCTGGCGGTATGCTGCACCACTGCCAATGCGGAATCGCTCATCTATGACCCCGTGAGCGGTAATTACACCTACAGCTATGAAGTGGTAGGCGGTGTTTCCACCACCACTTATACGCCCGCTTCCGCTCAAATTGTGGCTACCGTCACTTCATCCATGAGCCTCATCAACACTACTCAGGTGCGCTACGATTACACGCTGGCAAATGGTGCAATGGCGAAGGCCGGTTTGAGCGGTTTTGTTTTTAGGGGCATTCCCAATTTGCTGGTGGGCGAGCTGGCTGAACTGCCCAATCAAACTATGGCGCAAGTTGATGCACTGTATGCTTCCTATCATCAAGCCATAACTACACCGCCCAATTGGACTAACGGCATTGCCCGTGATGCCAGTAAAGCATATTCATCAATACATTGGTTTGCTGAAAATGAGCAGCTCGTAAATGGTGTGCAGGTGCTTATCCCTGAAACAAGCCTTGGCATTCCCCCAAGTGCCACGCAATCTGGCTTTGGTTTCACCAGCCTAGATTTGCCCGGCATCAATCCGGCAAGGCTACAAGGACCCTACAGCATCATCGCCTATGCCGACGAAGGCCCAGAAGACCCGCAAGATGGCACGCTCAACCCGCTGCAAACGCTACAGGGTAACGACTTCGTCCCCCGCAACGCCGCCGCCCCGATGATCGCCGTTCCCACCCCCTACGATGCGGCGGTGACGTTGGAAAACATCCAGACCCACGTACACACTTGGATCGCCAAGCAATTGCTCAATGCCACTTTCTCTGCGCAACTGGATACTTCTTTTCTAGCGGCAATTGCAGCCTATCGCGCCAACCAACCACAGACGGCAATCATCCAACTACAAACCATGCGCACTTTGATTAAACAGCAACAACCTGATGCGGACAAGAACGACACTACTCCGACCATCAACCTCACTGCCCCACCTGCGTTGATCGACCTGCTCGCCGCGCGTATTCTTTATTTTGATCTTGGTTATGTGATGCAACGTTAAGGGGATGGGTTAAGTGGGTGACGCACTTGTGCATCACCCACTGCCAAGCGTTTAGCTTTGCACCCAAGGTAATTTAGCGGCACGCCAACCGTTAACTTCGTTGCGATGCTTCTCATTATTTTGGTCGCCTTCAAAGCCTTCCATCACGTTGTAGCAATCGGCATAGCCGGCTTGTGTGGCGAGGGTTGCGGCAGCGTTGGAGCGCGCACCACTGCGGCAGATAAATAATGTCAGCGTTTCTTTACTCACTTGCTGTTCAAGCTGCGCAAGGAATTCCGAATTGGGTTTCATACCTGGATAAGTTGCCCATTCGATTTCAACTGCATTAGGGATGCGCCCTACCCAATCCAATTCAGCGCGACAGCGCACATCAACTAGCTTGGCTTGAGGCGTTGCTTGCAGAATGGCATTAGCTTCAGTAGGGGCGAGCGTACCTTTGTAATAGTTATTCTGTTGCTTGGCGCGCTGTTGCGCGGCTTGTAAAATGGCAGCGATATTTTCCATGTTATTCCTTCTAAGTGCGGGTGTAGATTTAACGGATTGGATGAAGAATGTTATGCTGCGAAACACCATCGCATCTTAGCGTAATCAACATGAAAAATCACAGCCACTCACATTCTGCCCCTATCCCTAAAGAGACTTTTGAGCCTGCCAACCCGGAGCGTTTCGCGGCAGCGAAAAAAAGCACCTGGGTGAGCATCATCATCAATTTTGCGTTGACGTTTTTGCAAGTAGTGGGCGGATTTTTTGCACATTCACAAGCGCTGATGGCGGATGGCTTGCATTCGCTTGCGGATTTATTTTCCGATGTGTTGGTGCTATTTGCCAACCGTCATGGTAATGCCCATGCTGATGCCAATCATCCTTACGGTCATGCGCGGTTTGAAACAGCAGCAACGCTCATTTTGGGGGTGCTGTTGGCAGCCTTGGGCGTCGGCTTGTTAGTCGTGGCGGCGATGCGTTTGCAACACCCCGGTGCTGTGCAAGTGGTGAATCCGTTCGCGCTTGGAATCGGTTTGATAGCCTTGATCGCCAAAGAAAGCATGTTCCGCTACATGTTGGCGGTGGCGAAGCGGGTACGTTCACAAATGCTGGTGGCGAATGCGTGGCATGCCCGTTCCGATGCGGCCTCGTCATTGGTGGTGCTGGCGGGTGTGGTGGGCAATTTGCTTGGTTATACTTTTCTGGATTTGGTGGCCGCTGCCGTGGTTGGAGTGATGATTGCACACATGGGCAGCAAACTGGCTATTGAGGCGATGGCAGAGTTGATTGATACGGGGTTGGATGAAGAAGAGGTTGAAGCAATCAAGCAAACCTTGCTGAGTACCCATGGTGTGCTGGGCGTGCATGAGCTACGCACACGCAAAATGGCAGATAATGCGTTGGTCGATGCACACGTCATCGTCGATCCGAAGATCAGCGTTTCAGAAGGCCACTACATCGCAGAATCTGCGCGCCACGTGGTGCTTAAGAATCATCATGTGCTGGACGTCATGGTGCATATTGACCCGGAAGACGACCTACAGGCCAAACCCAATGCCCATTTGCCAAGTCGCCCCACACTTCTTGCGCATCTTGCCGAGCGGCTGGGCAATCAGGATTTGGTGAGCAACCGTGTGGTATTTCATTATCTTGATGGCAAGATCGATGCCGAGATATACATGACTGAGCAACAAGTAAAACAGCTAGGCGCATTACAAGCCAGCTGCGAAGCTTTAGCGCGAGAAGATGAGTTTTTTAGAGCTGTGCAAATCCATTTGCCACATGTGCAAAGCTAACCCCCGTTGGCTTGCTTAGGTGATGAAACAACTAAATCATCGAGATCGCAATAATAATTTTAACCTGTTGCGATTGACCTTTGCGGTGTTGGTCTTGTTGTCACATTCCTTTGAACTCATTGACGGAGATAGGTCAAGAGAGCTGCTAACCTCGCTATTCCACACTATTTCTTTGGGCGAGTTGGCAGTCGATGGCTTCTTCTTATTGAGTGGATATTTGATTGTTCAGAGTTGGGAGTTGTCACCGCGTGCGGGAAAATTTTTGGCAAAACGGATATTGCGCATCTATCCGGGATTTGTTTTCGCCACGATCGTCTGCACGTTTATCGTTGCGCCACTCGGTTCGACATTAGTCCATTACCCATTCAGCTTTTCAGCCTGGCAATTTATTGATAACACCCTGAATTTCGGCGACCCATTAACGGGTGGCATTTTTCTCGGGCAGAATTATCCATTGGTGAACGGCGTGCTGTGGACCATCTCTTGGGAGGCCAAGTGCTACATAGCTGTGCTGGCAATTGGACTATTGGGCGGGGTGAAAAATAGGCGAATTTGGTTAGCGTTGACTGCGGTGGTGTTCACAGCATTTTTGTGCCAAAAGTTTGGCTATGTTTTCGGTATCGACGGCAAGGCTTTTGCGCGGGAAGACGCGGCTAGATTCGGAAGTTTTTTCTTTATCGGTGGCAGCTTCTATTTATATAGTGACAAAATTAAGTTTGAGCAAAAGTGGTTAGTTGCAAGTGGGCTGCTTTTAGTTGGTCTGATGAATAGCGGCATATTGGCAGAGTTGGCTTTGGCCATTTTTGGTGGGTATATATTGTTTTATTTTGCCTTCATGCCTTCACCATTTTTGGCTGGCTTCTTAAAGTTTCCAGATGTATCTTACGGCGTGTATTTGTATGGCTGGCCGATACAAAAACTGATACTTTGGTATTTTCCATCCACTCACCCTTGGGCTTTGTTTGCATTTAGCAGCTGTGCGGCATTAGTTTGCGGCCTGATTAGTTGGTATGTGATTGAAAAGCCATTTTTAAAGTTGAAGTCATTTGCTTGGAAAGCTAAGCCAGTCTAGCGGATGCACCAATTCGGTCATTTGCAGGCAAATCACGCCCAGTTTTGGTGCAAATTTCTAGTGTGCTGCAGGTCTAGCTTATGGCACAATGATGAACTGTGGGGCGTTTGAGGCTGGCACAGTTTCTGCGTATAGGATTTCGGGTAGGTATTTTATTTTTTAATTTGATCTTGGGAGAGCGCTATGTCGATGTCGGCAAATGATGTGTTGAAGTTGATTAAAGACCGTGAAGTTAAATTCGTCGATTTCCGTTTTACGGATACACGCGGTAAAGAGCAGCACGTTGGCGTGCCTGCCAAATATGTGGGTATGGACAAATTTGAAGAAGGTCATGCGTTTGACGGTTCTTCAATAGCCGGTTGGAAAGGCATTCAAGCCTCTGACATGTTGCTGATGCCTGATCCTGCGTCCGCTTTTATTGATCCGTTCATGGATGAAGTTACTTTGGTCATTACTTGCGACGTGATCGAACCAACGGATGGCAAAGGTTATGACCGCGATCCGCGTTCGATTGCAAAGCGCGCTGAAGCGTACTTGAAATCATCAGGCTTGGGTGATACCGCTTACTTTGGTCCGGAGCCAGAGTTTTTCATTTTTGATTCTGTGCAATGGGGCGTAGATATGTCCGGTTGCTTCAGTAAAATCAATTCAGAAGAAGCGGCTTGGTCGTCTGGCGAAAAATTTGATGGCGGTAATACCGGTCACCGTCCTGGCGTAAAGGGGGGTTATTTCCCTGTGCCACCTGTTGATAGCTTGAATGACATTCGCGCTGCGATGTGCGTTGCCTTAGAAGAAATCGGCATTGAAGTAGAAGTGCATCACCATGAAGTGGCGACGGCAGGTCAATGCGAAATCGGTACGAAATTCAACACACTGGTACGCCGTGCTGATCAAACACAAGCACTTAAATACGTGGTGTTTAACGTTGCGCATCAATACGGCAAAACGGCGACGTTCATGCCTAAGCCTATCGTTGGCGACAATGGTTCAGGTATGCATGTGCATCAGTCGATTTGGAAAGATGGCAAAAATCTGTTTGCAGGTAATGGTTATGCAGGTCTGTCTGATATGGCCTTGTATTACATCGGCGGCATTATCAAGCACGCAAAAGCGTTGAACGCGATTACAAATCCGGGTACGAACTCATACAAACGTTTGGTTCCGCATTATGAAGCGCCAACCAAGTTGGCGTACTCAGCGAAAAATCGTTCTGCTTCGATTCGTATTCCTCACGTGGCAAGCGACAAAGCGCGTCGTATCGAAACGCGCTTCCCTGATCCAACCGCTAACCCGTACTTGTGCTTTGCGGCACTGATGATGGCGGGTTTGGATGGTATTCAAAACAAGATTCACCCTGGCGATCCGGCAGATAAAAACTTGTATGACTTGCCACCAGAAGAAGATGCAAAAATCCCAACCGTTTGTTCTTCATTGGATGAAGCGTTAGCGGCTTTGGATAAAGATCGCGAGTTCTTGACTCGTGGTGGCGTGTTCTCTAATGACTTCCTTGATGCTTACATCGAGCTGAAAATGACTGAAGTGACACGTTTGCGTATGACTACGCATCCGGTTGAGTTTGAGATGTACTACAGCATCTAAGCAATTGAATTAAGCATAATAAAAACGGGGCGCAAGCCCCGTTTTTATTTGTTACGCTCCGAACGTAAAGCATTTGTGAGTGTCCGACGCTTGCCCTATACTTGGCGCGTTATCACAAAGGAATGCCAATATGAAGTTACGATATTTAGCTGCGGTACTCGGTATTTTGCCTATCTTGGCGCAAGCTGAAATTTACAAAGCCATTGACGCAGACGGACATGTTACCTATTCCAGTACGCCTATCAAAGGTAGTAAGAAAATATTCTTAGAGCCATTGCCTACTATGGCGCCTCCGGTTGCCGCTTCTACACGCTCTCGCTCCTCCAGTTCGCCTACTGATTTCCCGAAAGTAAATGGTGATACGCAAAGAAGTCGTGATGAAACACGCCGTAAAATTTTGCAAGATGAGCTAGACGTTGAACAAAAACTGCTTGTTGAAGCACAAGCCAATTTAAAGGATGGCGCAGACAATCCAGAAGTTTTTCACGGTAAGGATGGCAGGACATTTCGTAATGTGGCGAAATATGATGAAAAGATTAAGACTCTGACCGAGCAGGTAACGCTCCATCAGAATAATGTTGACGCGCTGAATACCGAATTATCAAAATTAAAATAATCCTTTTGTTGGCATAGTTACTGCTTATAAATAGCGTATGCCTAATTTTCCTTTTCTAACGCTCGAATATCTTTCCACATCTGTCATTGTGTTGGATGAAGAGTCGCGTATCACCTACCTCAATCCTGCTGCGGAAAACCTGTTTGATCTGAGTAGTAAAAATTTGCTGGGTCATCCGCTTCAGCAGGTGTTTACCAACACCGAGCAATTGGCGAATGCCATGCAGCAAGCGGTTCACAACCACGCTAGTTATATCGAGCATGATTTAATACTGGGCACTCACTCGCATGGCAAGCTACATCTACGTTGTGCCGCAACACCTTTGTATATCTCAAAAAATTATTTGTTGTTGGAATTTCATCCCATAGATCGACCTTTGAAGTTGGCGCGTGAAGAACAAATGTTAGATCAGACGCAAGCCAATCGTTTGTTACTGCGTAATCTCGCGCATGAAATAAAGAACCCACTCGGCGGTATACGCGGGGCGGCGCAGTTACTCGAACAAGAATTGGAAAAGCCCGCCCTGTTTGAATATACGCAAGTCATTATTCAAGAGGCAGACAGGCTACGCACCTTAATGGAGAATCTGCTCACGCCACAAAATGCGTCACACTACAGTGCGCTCAATATCCACGAGGTATTGGAGCGGGTGCGCAGTGTGGTGTTGGCAGAGCTGTCGGAAGGTTTGCAGATTCAGCGAGATTACGACATTAGTTTGCCTGCGCTGATTGGCGACAAAGAACAGTTGATACAAGTTATGCTCAATATCGTGCGCAATGCTACACAGGCGATGCAAGGTAAAGGCACAATCATTTTGCGCACCCGTATTGCTCGTCAAGTGACGTTGAATAAGCGCCGCCACCGTCTTGCGGTAATGGTGCAAATCATTGATGACGGCGCAGGCATTCCGATTGACATGCAAGATAAAATCTTTTACCCCCTAGTGTCGGGGCGTGCCGATGGACATGGCTTGGGGCTGACATTGGCGCAAGATTTTGTTAATCAACATCATGGCACGATTGCCTTTGATAGCGAGCCGGGACGTACCTGCTTCACGATTATCTTACCGCTACCCTGAATTTACTAAGGTGATGTTATGAAACCTGTTTGGATAATAGACGACGATAAGTCGATACGCTGGGTGCTAGAAAAATCACTCGCTCGTGAGGAAATCGAATTCAAAAGCTTTTCCACCGCAGATGATGCCTTGCGCGCGTTAAGCAATGATTTGCCGCAAGTGGTGGTCAGTGATATTCGTATGCCAGGTAGTTCGGGCTTGGATTTTTTGCAGGTGCTGCATCAGCGCCATCCGCACATTCCTGTCATCATTATGACCGCCTACTCTGATTTGGAAAGTGCGGTGTCAGCATTTCAAGGCGGCGCGTTTGAATACTTGCCCAAGCCTTTCGATATCAACCATGCTGTAGAGCTTATTCGGCGTGCCTTGGAGCAAAGTCGGCGTAAATCAGGAGATGCGCAAGAGGTTGCGGTCGATGCCGATATTTTGGGTCAAGCGCCTGCCATGCAGGAAGTTTTTCGTGCGATTGGTCGCTTGTCACAATCCCATGCAACGGTGCTTATCAATGGCGAATCAGGCACAGGGAAAGAGTTGGTTGCCCAAGCATTGCATCGTCATAGTCCGCGTTCCGATAAGCCCTTCATCGCCATCAACACTGCGGCAATTCCCAAAGATTTGTTGGAGTCAGAATTGTTTGGTCATGAGCGCGGGGCGTTCACAGGCGCTGCCACGACACGACGCGGACGATTTGAACAAGCCGAAGGTGGCACATTATTTCTGGACGAAATCGGCGACATGCCGGCTGATTTACAAACGCGTTTGCTACGCGTACTGTCGGACGGTAATTACTACCGAGTCGGTGGTCATCAGCCGATTAAAGCCAATGTGCGCATCATTACGGCCACCCATCAAAATCTTGACGAGCGCGTCAAGCAGGGATTGTTTCGCGAAGATTTGTTTCATCGTTTGAACGTGATTCGACTACGCCTGCCACCATTACGTGAACGCCGCGAAGACATTCCGTTGTTAGCGAAATACTTCTTACAAAAAAGTGCGCGTGAACTGTCTGTTGAACAAAAACAATTTAGCGAAGCGACTTTGCAACATCTGTCCGCACAAAGCTTCCCTGGCAATGTGCGGCAATTGGAAAATCTGTGCCATTGGTTGACCGTGATGACCCCTTCACAAATCATTGAAGTGGCCGACTTACCACCTGAGTGGCGTGATGAAGCATCTACTAGCGCAGCGAGTTATGGCGATTGGAGCGCAGCATTAGCACAGCAAGCCGCGATTGCTTTGCAGCGCGGCGATGAGCGCATTATGGACACACTGACCAATCAATTTGAACGCACGCTGATTTTGCAAGCCTTGCAACATACTAACGGACGTCGTATAGAAGCGGCTACTTTGTTGGGGATAGGGCGTAATACATTGACGCGCAAGATTCAGGAGTTGGGTTTGGATCAGCAAGGTGAATAAGCAGCAGTGAGTGCAGTTGACTCACTTGCCATAAGTCCTCATACTTATAACGTACACTATTAAGGACATAATTATGAATGCTATTCATGCTGGAATCACCATCGGAGTTACAGAATTGCGCGAATCGCCCACACGCATTCTCAAACGCGCTGAGGATGAAGATAAGGCTGTCGCAATCCTCAATCACAACAAGCCTGCGGGCTACATCATTTCGCCCAAAATGATGGAAGCGATGTTGGATTCTATTGCTGACCGCATTGCTGAAAATCGTGCGAAGGCGCGCCTCTCAACCTTGGGCAAAGCGCGCAAAGTTAAATTAGATGAGCTATGAGTTAGCCATCCATCCCGATGCCGAAAAGGAATGGACAAAGCTGGATGGAAGTATCAAGCGACGCTTCAAAGAAAAACTTGCCAAAGAGCGTCTCAAACATCCGCGTGTAGTGAAAGATGCGCTGCGCGAATTGCCTGATTGCTACAAGATAAAAATCACCACACCGCAGTTTCGTCTCATTTATCACGTTAACGACGCGAAGAAATTGCTGACTATATTGTCAGTTGCGTCACGAGACGATGTGTATGAGGAATTGCGACTGCGGCTGTCTTAAATCTAGGCGAGTTTTTTTAACAGTTTCTCGTGTATTCCACCAAAACCACCATTGC
>JABFRF010000094.1 GCA_013141315.1 Gallionella sp.
AATACTTGCCGGTGTCTTTGGCCTCGAACCAAATTTCATCGGTGCGAATATCGATCAGCCCTTTGGTGTAGCTCTTTAATCCAATTGCTTTGATGTAAGCGTCTTTAACGTCTTCTTCGCTGCGGGCGGCTTGGAGTTGGGTGTAGAGCGACATGGTTTATTTGATAGAAAGGTTTGCGGGATTATACCTCTCGACTTGCGGGTGTTGAGTGGGTTGAATTTAAGATGCTCATACTCAAAGCACCATTCAAACATGCAACAGCGTCATTCCCGCGAAAGCGGGAATCCAGCCAAAACATAAATCCCGCGCAGCGGACAAAACCTTGTTGTCCCGCTTCGCGGGGCTTATTAAATCAACTGGATTCCCGCTTTCGCGGGAATGACGAAGACGAGGTTGTTATTTTTCAGAAATGTAACCGCATCGTAATAATAAAGAACAGCAGCTTGCGCTACCATGCTCAAAACCGCAGGCGGAATCTTATCCTTGCTTGCTTGTCTGACTCACCGACTCATTTTACTTAACCCTCTGGATGGCCTTTCCTCTTGCTCCAACACACATCGGCAACTACTCTATCGTGGAGCAGGTTGGGCTAGGTGCGAGTTCGAATGTGTATTTCGCCATTGAAGATAAAAAATATACCTCGGTCGCGATTAAGCAACTGCGCAAAAATTGTCTCTCAGAGCCATATCGCAAGCTGTTGGCAAACGAGGTTATGCTCGCGAGCAAGTTACATCACAAGAACATCGTGCAGTTGCTGAGTGCTAATCTTGAGGAGGCAAGCGGCCCTTATTTGGTATTGGAGTTTATCAAAGGGGTGTCGCTAGATCGCCATCAGCACGCTGATAATTTGTTGCCGATTAACACGGTGATTTCGGTTATCGAACAGATTGCAAAGGCGCTGCAATACATCGCCACGCAAGGTGTGGTGCATCGTGATGTGAAGCCAGAGAACATTATTCTGATGCCGAATGGCATGGCGAAGCTCACCGATTTTGGCTGCGCGATTGCGGCGGGAACGAGCGGTGAAATGGTGGCGGGCAGCCTCGCCTATATGTCGCCCGAACAACTGGAAGGATTGCCACTTGATGAGCGAGCGGACATTTATTCGTTGGGGGCGACGTTGTATCGTTTGTTAACGGGTAAAAACATTTTTATTGCGGATGATAAATTTGACGCTCGAATTGCGGTGCTGAATTTTCCTGCCATTCCTATTCAAACCTATCGCAAAGAACTTCCGCTGGAGCTGATTAAAGTTATACATCGAATGCTGGAGAAGGGTCTAAACAAACGTTACCCCGATTGGGCGACATTCATCCGAGAGTTCGGCAATGCGGCTCATCATATTCGCATGTCTTCGGATGACTTGGACGTGTATCGTGGCTTTAGCCCTTCGACACAATCGGTGATTTCTAACTACCTGTCTGCGTCACGCCAATTCTCACGAAGCGGTTTTTCGCGTAGTACCTTGCCGGAATCATTTGGCGGCTAGCTTTAAATTGATGCCACTCTTTGAGTGGCCGTTAAACCAAAAAATTCAAAAGAACGAAAATCTCTGTAGGAGCGAGCTTGCCCGCGAAAGCACTTCGCGAGCAAGCTCGCTCCTACAAGGAGAAATTTTCAAATGAACAATTTGGGTTTAATTTGAGGTGATTCTTGCCAAATAAAAAGGGAGCCTAGGCTCCATTTTTGTTGAACTACGGGGCAGTTATTGAGTAACTGCAGTTGATGCACTCAATCTACTGATCGATTCAGCTGGTACAAGGGCGCTAGGAGACATGTCATGTTTAGCTAAAATTTCATTTTGTAGCGCCATGAACTCTTTGCTTGCTTCAGAATAATTCTTTGCAGCTTGCTCAAGCTCTTTGAACTTTACTTTGTCGTTAGAAGCACTGGAGCCTTTGCTAGATTTTAAGTCGTGCCATGCTTCGTAAGATTTAGTCAGCGCATCTTTCTTTGCAGTGAGCTCATCACGCTTATCGCCGGCCAACTCAAGTACACGATTGTACTTTTCGTTATCTTTGGTATTGGTTTGTTCTAGACGGTCATGTATTGCTTTCATCAAGCCGCTCTCAGATACCGAAGAATCTGCGAATGCAATGGAAGGAGCAAGTGATACAAAGCTTGCAAACATAATAACGGAAATTTGTTTTTTCATAATAGGGAACTTTATATGGTTGAGTAGTGCAAGGTCAGACCGCTGTCCGTAAGAATAATTCCCTGAAATTTTAAGCATAAAAAAAGGGCAGCTTGCGCTGCCCTTAAAACTGAAGCGGAGAGCTTCAGGGGAGGAGAAGAATCTTAGTAGTTGTAAGCACGCTCACCATGTGAGGTGGTATCCAAACCTTCGCGCTCTGCTTCTTCTGGTACACGCAGGCCAATAGTCAGATCAACAATCTTGTAGCAGATAAAGGCAACCACGGCTGACCAGATGATAGTGGTCAACACGGCTTGCGCTTGTATCCACACTTGGCTACCGATGCTGGTATCGACGATCTTGTTGTTGACGTAATCCACGATGCCGGTACCACCCATGCCAAAGTTGTTGAACACACCAGTGAGCAATGCGCCTAAGATACCGCCGATACCATGAATGCCGAACACGTCGAGCGCATCATCTGCACCGAGCAATTTCTTGAGGCCAGTAACACCCCAGAAGCACACGACACCTGCTAATGCACCAATCGCCAAGCCACCGCCGATGCCAACCCAACCGCAAGCTGGGGTGATGGCAACCAAGCCAGCTACTGCACCAGAGGCTGCACCCAATAAGCTAGGCTTGCCTTTGAGCATCCATTCCGCAGCCAGCCAAGTCATCACCGCTGCGGCTGTTGCCAACAAAGTGTTAGCAAAAGCCAAGGTTGCTGTACCGCCTGCTTCCAATGCTGAACCCGCATTGAAGCCGAACCAGCCTACCCACAGTAATGAAGCACCAATCATGGTCATGACCAAGTTGTGTGGAGCCATTGGCTCTTTGCCGTAACCGATACGTTTGCCGATCAAGAAAGCGCCCACCAAGCCCGCAACCGCTGCGTTGATGTGAACCACTGTCCCGCCAGCGAAATCCAATGCGCCTTTTTGGAACAACCAGCCCGCTGTTGCATTGGCTATATCAGCCGCTGCTTGGTCGGTATAAGCATCAGGACCCGCCCAGAACCAAACCATGTGCGCGATAGGCAAGTATGCGAAGGTGAACCACAGTGCCGAGAACAGCAGCACAGCGGAGAACTTCATACGCTCAGCGAATGCACCCACAACTAACGCCACGGTGATAGCTGCGAAGGTAGCTTGGAACACCACGAATACGAACTCAGGAATCACCACGCCCTTGCTGAAAGTTGCAGCATTGGCAACACTACCGGTTACTGGATCGAAGATGCCATGTAAGAACAATCTGTCGAAGCCGCCGATGAATGCATTACCAGTGGTGAACGCCAGCGAGTAACCGTAGATGGCCCATAACACGCAAATCATGGCGAAGATGGTGAACACTTGCATCAACATCGACAGCATGTTTTTGCTACGCACCAAGCCACCATAAAACAATGCCAGTCCGGGGATGGACATCATGATTACCAGCAACGTTGCTACTAGCATCCAGGATGTATCCCCTTTGTTGGGAACGGGGGCAGCGACAGCCGCTGCAACAGGTGCGGCAGCATCTGCCACTGGCGCAGTAGTTGAAGCGACAGCTGAAGCAGCGGCTACAACGGCGTTAACGGAGTCTTCCGCCAACACAGATGTAGACATGCCACACAGCATCGCTACTAGAGCAAAACAACTTAATAATTTCCTCATTTCAATCTCCTTATAGCGCGTCTGCGCCGGATTCACCGGTACGGATGCGGATAACTTGTTCGAGAGCAGAAACAAAAATTTTGCCATCACCAATTTTTCCGGTGTTAGCTGATTTTTCAATTGCTTCTACTACTTGATCGAGCATGTCGCTTTTAACCGCAGCTTCAAGCTTAATTTTCGGTAAAAAGTCCACCACATATTCTGCGCCTCGATATAACTCAGTATGTCCCTTTTGCCGTCCAAAGCCTTTAACTTCGGTAACCGTAATGCCCTGCACTCCAATCGCAGAAAGGGCTTCACGTACCTCGTCAAGCTTGAAGGGCTTGATGATTGCTGTAACCATTTTCATTTCAACTCTCCTTTATTGAAGGGCGGCACGCCGCCCTTATCGCTAATTAAAATGAATGGGTGAGAGACAGTGCAGCTACGCCTTTGCCCCACTTGCCACCTGTAGCATAAGTCCAAGCAGGGCCAGCGTTTGTGCTGCTATAAGCCAATCCTACTACGTAGCCACTAAAGTCCTTTGAAGCACTCAACTTGTAATCTGTATAAGTGTAGATAGAAGCGCTAGAAGGCTTGAATGTTTGCTTGCCTGCATGAGCGCCCAAAGTAACACCTGCATCCGCTAATGGGTAGCTAGCATTAATTTCGACATAGCTAGTTCCCTTTGCATCTTTAACAGTTAGAAAGTCGCCTAAGCTATAAGAGTATTTAGCACTCAAAAACTTGTAGCTTAGTGAGCCATAAGCTTCATGAGTATCTGCTTTTGCAAAGCCCACAGCAGGCGTGTAATCACCCAAATAATTGAAGCGAATATAGCCTACGTCGTAGCTAATATCGGGTGTAATCGCATTGCGGAAACCTGCATAGGTATCAAGTTCCATCGTGACGCTTCCAGTTGCTACAGCGCCACTATCGCCAATCCAGCTAACATTGGAGCCCCATACACCCGCATACAAACCACTTGTATGCGAATAATCCATGCCACCTTGTATTGCTGGTTTGTGTGAAGTTTGAGCAATGCCCCTGAATATGTAATCAGTGACAAGTCCTACGTTACTAGTGATTGTGTGTGGAGAAGCGGGTGCAGCATCTGCCGCCATTGCCAAACCAGGAGCAGCCAATGCAGCCAAAACTAAAGCGTTCAATAAATTGCGTTTCATAATGATTTCCTTTTTAAAGTTAACGATAAGTACGGGATTGCATTTCCGTGATAACCAATAAGCAGCATCCGTGCCACGCGCCTTAATCATTAAAAAACAATAAATTAAGATTATTCACGAGAATGCAAAAAACCGCCTTGCACCAATTGCATGCAGATTAAATGTGCCACGCACTGCTTGGGTGCGATGTTTTGGAGGGTTGAATAACACGTCAAAAATAGGCAACATCTTTACTTTCAAACAAGCGTTTGATATTGTATGTCGCTCGCGTCACCCCTTATTTTAATAATTCAAACAGGAGTTCGTCATGGCTAAAGTTGCAGTGGTTTATCACAGTGGATATGGGCATACCGCCAAGCAAGCGCAAGCGGTTGCGAATGGCGCGGACGCATCGTTGATTGCTATTGATGCGGAAGGCAATATCACTGAGGCGGATTGGGCAACGCTCGCCGCCGCCGATGCCATCATCATGGGTTCGCCAACTTATATGGGTTGCGTGAGTTGGCAGTTCAAGAAATTTGCCGATACGTCATCCAAGCAATGGTTCACGCAGCAATGGAAAAATAAAATCGCCGCAGGCTTTACAAACTCTGCGACGATGAATGGCGATAAACATTCGACGCTGCATTACTTGTTTACCTTGTCTATGCAGCACAGCATGATTTGGGCGGGTACAGGCATGATGCCCTCGAACAGCAAAGCGGCGCAACGAAATGACGTGAATTATGTAGGCTCATTTGCGGGTGCGATGATGCAATCGCCTTCTGATTCCAGCCCTGATGAAGTATTGCCGGGTGACATAGAAACGGCACGTTTGTTTGGTCAGCGTGTGGCGGAAGTGGCGCAGCAGTACATCAAGTAAATGGAAATACCATGCTGCGCGACACATCCATGCGACTGGAAGATTTGCCGAACATAGGCAAATCTATCGCGGCGGATTTGCGCGGCATAGGCATCGTGCAACCCGTGCAACTCGCCGACCGTGAACCGCTTGCAGTGTTTCAACAGCTTGCCGAGGTGATGGGACATCGCCATGACCCTTGTGTACTTTATACTTTGATTTCGGTAAAGCATTATTTGCAAGGCGCGGAAGCTCGACCGTGGTGGCATTACACCGCTGAAGGAAAGCAATTATTAGGTAATCGTTAACTCGCGAAAATTATCAATAGAGTTAAAAAATTTGGTAGGAGCGAGCCATGCTCGCGAATGAAAAAATAATCGCGAGCATGGCTCGCTCCTACCCAAACGCACGATTTCCAATACGATATTGAGGTTAACTAATTTTTGAATTGCAGGACTTAATATGAAAACACTCTCTAATCCTTTACTCATCACCTTCTGTTTAACCGCATGTTTATTGGGCTGTGGCGGCAAGGACAAGCCCGCTGCGGGCGGCGCACTGGGCGGAGGGGCGGGTATGCCAGCACCCGAAGTGGATGTGATTGCAGCAGGTAGAGGTAATGCCACACTCACGCAAAATCTGCCGGGACGTGTGCAGGCGTACCGCACTGCACAAGTGCGCGCACGTGTGGAAGGCGTAGTGGAAAAGCGTTTGTTTGCCGAAGGCAGCGAAGTCAAAGCGGGTGCGCCTTTATTCAGAATTGATTCGCGTACCTATCAAGCAACAGCGGAATCGGCTCGCGCAGATTTGGCAATGGCGAAACAGACGGTAGAGCGATACAAGCCTTTGCTTGAAATCAAAGCGGTGAGCCAGCAGGAATTTGATTTGGCGATGTTGAAAGTTAAGCAGTCCGAAGCCGCATTGGCGCGCGCCGAGGAAGATGTGAGAAATGCCAATGTACCCGCTGCGATTTCTGGGCACATTGGGCGGGCGTTGGTAACCGAGGGTGCATTGGTCGGCAAAGGTGACGCGACGTTGATGGCGACCATTGATCAGATTGACCCCATCTATGTGAACTTCACGCAATCGGGCACGGATTTATTGCGACTGCGGCAGGCGGTGAAGTCGGGAAAATTGAAGCGTGCCGATTCAGTAAAAGTGGAATTACTGTTAGAGGACGGTAGTGTTTATCCACACGCAGGAAAAATTTTCTTCACTGATTTGGCAGTTGATCCGAGTACGGGAGCAGTGTCATTACGCGCAGAATTTTCCAATCCTAATCGCGAGTTGTTGCCCGGCATGTTCGTCAGCATTCGTTTCCCCGAAGCATTGGCGGAGAATGTGATTCGCGTGCCGCAGCGTGCCGTGCAAGCGGGTGCGCAAGGGCAGTTCGTGATGATCGTCGATAAAGACAGCAAAGCCGCTCCGCTGCCAATTAAAACTTCGGGCATGACAGGCACAGATTTTATCGTTGCGGAAGGACTTAAAGGCGGTGAACAAATCATCGTGAACGGTTTGCAAAAAGCGCGCCCTGGCACAGTGGTTAGGCCTGTACCGTTGGGTGAAACGGCATCGCCAGCCCCGTTAAGCGCAACGCCTGCTAACAAGAAATAATTACAAATGCGGAACGTTCCACACTTGACTCCAACGCTCCCTCTCCCCTCGTGGGAGAGGGTTGGGGAGAGGGGGGATTCTGAACGTGCCACCCTCTCCCTAGCCCTCCCCCATCAAGGGGGAGGGGACTGGTTGCGAGAAAGTTTTCAATTCAATGACGTATCTGCTTCTTTCTCTATTGTCGGGGGAATGAGAGCAAATTTATGGATCAATAATCATGTTTGCTAAATTTTTTATCGACCGTCCGATTTTTGCTTGGGTCATCGCGCTGATTATTTTGTTGGGTGGCGCGCTGGCATTGAATAATTTGCCTGTCGCACAATACCCTTCCGTTGCGCCGCCTGCCTTATCAATCGGCGTGACGTATCCGGGCGCATCGGCGCAAGTTATTGAAGAAACCTCAGTCGCCTTGCTTGAGCAAGAGATGAACGGCATCGAGCATTTGTTGTATATGGAATCGGCTTCCGAATTGGGTAGCGGTAGCGTGACGCTGACTTTTGAGCCGGGCACGAATCTCGATTTGGCCTCAGTAGAAGCGCAAAATCGCGTGAAGCGTGCGGAAGCAAGATTGCCCGATGATGTACGTCGCTTAGGCATTGCCGTGACCAAGACGGCACGCAATTATGTGATGTTCGTCGCGCTATTTTCACCCGATAAAACCTTTGATGGTGTCGCACTAGGTAGTTATGCCAGCGCCAGCGTGTTGGATCATTTGCGCCGCGTACCGGGGGTAGGTGAAGCGCTATTGTTCGGTACGGAATACTCGATGCGCCTGTGGCTCAAGCCGGACAAGCTGCAAAGTTACAATCTGTCGCCAGCCGATGTGTCGCGCGCAGTTCGTGCGCAAAATTCGCAATTAGCCACAGGCGAATTAGGCCAGTTGCCCTCCGCGCCCGGCCAACAATTGAACGCGGTGATCGTCACTAAAAGCCGCCTCTCCACGCCTGAAGAATTCGGCAACATCATCGTACGAACCAATCCTGATGGTTCTTCGCTGCGCGTTAAAGATGTCGCACGGGTGGAACTCGGCGCACAAGATTATTCACGTACCGCACGTATCGATGGGCAGCCGACCGCTGCGATTGCGATTCGACTTTCGCCCGGTGCGAATGCGCTGAAGACCGTCAAATTGGTTAATGAAAAAATGGCCGAGCAGGCCAAATTTTTCCCCAAGGGAATGGAGTGGGTTGTGCCTTACGACACTTCAAAATTCATCGACATTTCCATTAAGGAAGTGTTGAAGAGTTTGGGAGAAGCATTGTTGCTAGTCGTGCTGGTGATGTATCTATTCTTGGGTAACGTTCGCGCCACCATCATCCCTGCCATCGTCATTCCTATCGCCTTAGTTGGTGCATTGGTAGGCCTTTATCTATTGGGCTATTCGATCAACGTATTGACGCTGTTTGCAATGGTACTCGCCATTGGTATCGTAGTGGACGATGCTATCGTGGTGGTGGAAAACGTCGAGCGCATTATGAGTACGGAAGGCTTGTCACCGCGTGATGCGACGCGCAAAGCAATGGATCAAATTGTCGGCGCGATTATCGCCATTACCCTAGTGTTGATGGCAGTGTTCATTCCGATGGCTTTTTTCCCCGGCTCGACAGGCGCAATCTACAAGCAGTTTGCCGTCACGCTGGTACTGACCATGATGTTCTCCGCGTTGATGGCACTGACCTTAACGCCTGCGCTGTGTGCGACATTGCTGAAGCATGAGCCTGGCAAAGAGGTGATGCCCACCACTGGATTTCTGGGTTGGTTCAATCGCTTTTTTGCCCGCGCTACCACTCGCTATACTAATGGCGTAAGAAGAGTCGTTGCCAAAACGGGGCGATATTTGTTGGTGTATGCGGCGATATTTGTAGCGATGGGTTGGCTGTTCACGATGTTGCCGGGCAGCTTTTTGCCCGAAGAAGATCAGGGCTATTTCATCAACGTGATTCAGTTACCAGCGGGCGCAACGAACGAGCGCACCTTGGAAGTGTTGGATCAAGTCGAGCAACACTATCTCAAAATGCCTGAAGTCGAACACGTGATTGGCGTAGCTGGATTCTCATTCTTCGGTCGCGGGCAAAATGCCGCGATTGCATTCGTCAGATTAAAAGGTTGGGATGAGCGCCCCGCACCGGACAGTGCCGCACCCGCGATGGCGCGCAAGGCGACCATGATGTTATCTCGCATCAAACAAGCGATGATTTTTGCTATCAATCCACCGCCGATTCCTGAGTTAGCAGCAGTCGGTGGTTTCGATTTCCGCATGGAAGATCGAGGTGGGGTAGGGCGCGATAAATTATTGGAAGCGCGCAATATGGCGTTGGGCATGGCCGCGCAGAACCCAGTATTGGCGGGTGTTAGGCCAGAAGGACAAGAAGCAGGGCCGCAATTATTCCTTGATGTGAACAGATTGAAATCCGAATCATTGGGTGTATCGATTACTGATTTGAATGACACCTTGCAATCATCGTTAGGTGTTGCCTACATCAATGACTTTGTCAGACAAGGACGCATCCTGCGCGTGCAAATGCAAGCCGAAGCTGACTTGCGCCGCACGCCTGAAGACATTCTGAAACTCTCGGTGCGCAACAGCAAAGGTCAGATGGTGCCATTGTCTGAAATAGCCAAGGCAAAATGGATTAGCGGCTCACCGAAATTAGATCGCTACAATGGTTTACCCTCGATGAAAATTTCTGGCGGCGCAGCGCCGGGTCGCAGTAGCGGTGAAGCCGTCGCAGCGATGGAGGAAATCGCCAAAAAATTACCAGCGGGTGTGGGCTTTGAATGGTCTGGCAC
>JABFRF010000101.1 GCA_013141315.1 Gallionella sp.
AACCCGGTGCGTGATTCCTTCTCGTCCTTCTCATGCGCTTGCTCCTCTATTTATCGTGATTTACACGACTTCGGTTGAGCAAGGCTACCACTTATCAGACTGTCCGAAAATTCAGCTCCACCTCTGATTCGGGTTGGCTTCGTAGAATTGAACTCGCTTCGCACTTTTCCCCTCGCCAGTCTTGATTTCTACGCTATTGGAACCACCACCAAATGCGTAGTGGCGCTCATAGCGTCCATCCTCTCCCGAGTTCAACACCATTGGATTGCCGTTCACTACCAACGTCGGCATACGATGTTGGCCAGCTGCTCGGATATGACCCCGAATCAAAGTACGATTACGTTGTGCGCCACGATTGATGGGTGGTGTCATAGGCGACTCGCGTATCGCCCGAGCGATCTGTTAAGCCGGAATAATTCCAACCGCCATAAGGGTTGTCTATAGTTGCAGTTTGCTCAACAGTTGCAGTTATTGCTGAAACGGAAAAACTGGCAGCAAGAAGCAACAATGCAAGAATTTTGATCATCATGGATAACTGAAAGATTTAATCAATGTGAGTTCACCAGGCTTTCGTAAAGGTACTTGCACGACTTGGCGTTTTTCTGAAAGCGTGCCTTCCTGTGAGATAATCGCTACTTGCGCTGTGGTAACTTCTTGCTGATCGGGACCACTACCATAATAGTTGACGAAAATGTGATACACGCCGGTCGGTGGTGTGACACTTGCATAGATTTCTGGTCCGTATCCTGTTGTGACATCAACGTCCAATGCACCACCGTTGATCGCGACACGATTACCATAGAAAACATGACCACCATCGGGTGAAACCACGTGCAGATCGAGGTCAGTCCCATCGCTGTCCCATGACAGCACAACACGTAACCTAGCCTGAGGTTTTCCGGCATAGCCGTCGTAAAACTGGACACGCTTACTTTCTTTTCCATCTGAACTACGCACCTCAATGCTATTGGAACCGGCGCCAAATGCATACGGGCGTTCGAAGTTATTGCCCTCGTCGAGTGACAGCGGCATTGCGGCTCCATTTACAATCAGCTTGGCTGGGGTATTCTTTTTATTTTCAAAGATATGACCCTTTATCAGTGCCATCGCACTGTGTCCGGTAGCGTTGACCGAGGCTGCCGGGTAGTTCACTTGCTGACGGAAACCTGCTGCTTCACCCATGCTATAGCGCCATCCGCCGCGCGGCGAGTCGAGGTCGACCTGTGCTGAGGCAGGTAACATCATTGTCATCAGAAACGTAATCATCGGTAAATATGTAAAACGATTTAGAGCGTGCATAATTTAACCCTCGATTAATTGCCGTGCCAAACGTTCGATAAAGTCTTCGTTGGCTCCGTTTGGATGAAAACGCAGTGCCAAGTGAAGGTACTCATGCGCAAGGGTAATGCGATCATTAAGGCTGCTCCAGCCCCTGACATATATACGCATTCTTTGCTGGTCAGAATACGGGTTACCATTTTTTAATGCACATATTCTGGGTGTAACATCGGGAGCTTCAAATCCTGGTTCACCTCGTAATTTTATTTGCCAGTTTGCTGAAGCACTTTTTAGCCAAATCTCGGCGGCATCGAGTCGAGAACATTCTGCACGTCCACTCAGAGTAGCAAACGTAGCTTGCGGATAACTAACGGATAGAATGCGCTCAAAATTCCAACCTTCGGCAGCGCGATCAACCACATCCCGCCATGCCAAGCGGTTATATCCAGACTTCTCTTTGTGATAACGAACTGTTGCACCATTTAACACGATTTCGTCAGTGAACCAAGCAGCTGCCAACGCGCCTTCACTTGGCGGGTTTGGACTGACGCGTTGAGTGTTGCTTGCATCAGTGATGTGCCAACAGCCATCTGAAAAGTGAGCGTTCTGCACCAGATAACTTCGTACCGCAATTGCTAAAGCGCGAGCGGCCTGCACTGAACTAGCAGAGCCTTCGCGATCAATCACACGAGCAACATAATCATTGATTGCAAAGCGGCCTGCGATACGTGGCATTCCTTCTGCATTTTGGGTTAAAAACATGTCGCTCTTAGCAACGATGTTAAGCCAGTTACCATTACTGAACTGCAATCGATAGCGTCCCTTTAAATCCCCCGACTTGACTGGCACAGATTCGTTTATCTGCCAAACAGCGTGCAGCGGGTAACGAGAGAAAAAATCAACATCGACACAACTGGCATCGCCGCCATTATTGAGATTTCGCCAATCCGGCTTGGGCAGCGCAATAGCCAGTTTTTTTGCCCATGAAGTCAAAACAGTGCGACTAGAACCAAGCCCACCAAACCAAAATGGGGTTCCATCTACCAACCAACCTGCAGCACCCCCTAATGCTCTCCCATCAGCGCGATGCCAAGAATAAGTTTTGTAGCGGATGCCCGTGCCAATGTGCGTCCAAGCCTCTCGACCATAGCCTTGAATACTGGTTTCTAACATCGCGCTACGTGCCTCAGAACGTCCTTGCGGTGAAATTTTTGCAAGGACTCCAAGTAGCTCCCCAAGTGCAACCTCTGTTTCCGGTTGCAGATTTTTAAAGTCAAGCAACCATGCCGCTGTCGTATGTAGCCGCCAATAATCTTGCCATTTATTTTTGATAAGTCCCAATCGCATCGGTGAGAAGTAAGGTGCACATGAACGTGCCAGTGCAGAATCACGGGTCACACTTTCACCAGGATCGCAGCAATAACGTTCTTCATCAACTGTTGCCGCACTTTTTTCTGCACAAACATAAACAGGCTCTTGCGCATGAGTCTCGGCGAGATAAACGTATACAAATAACTTCCACAGGCTACCAAGCGGCACTTTACTGTTGGCAGAGTAACTTGTAGTGTTGTTGTCATGCTTTAAATTGTCAGAAGAACTCGATAAAGAGATTACTTCCACCTTACCATTGTGCAGCCAAGCTACCGTCGCCTCATCCACCGCTTGTGCCTGCCCCATCAACAAGAAGGTGATTGAAGCCATTAAGCCAATGGTATTAACGTATCTCGATGCGCTCACGAGGATTATCCTCAAATGCTTTTTGTTCAGGTTGATACATGCGGTAATAACGTGCCGACGGCAGCATGAACTTACCCGTCTGTGCCGCGCGAATCAAATGCCTTATCACCATCGTACCGTCGAGCGAGTCAACCGGAACGGAATAACCCTGTTGCGTCTGCTCGTATCGCGCATGATCCAAAGGTGCTGCGGTTTGGCTTCCGGGAAATTTCACATTAATGCCCCAGGTTGTTCGGTCCGCAGAGCTGCCTGGGGGCAGTGGTACTTCGACAATACCGAAGCGTAACGGCGAACTACCAGTGTGCTTCAACGAAATCTCATCAAGATAGACTTGGTCGGTATTGAGTACGGCATTAGTGGATAACAATTCCAGCGTGTAAGAAGATTTTTCAGAAGCTGCTTCAGCGTCATTGACTAAACGATAGATACGACGCTTCACTTGCACTGGTAAAGTGGTCGCTTCTAGTTCACGGCTTTCGAATTGCACTGTTGCCGTTAAACCAGGTATTGGCGTAGATGCCAGTTTAATGGAGGTTGGTACGGCAGTCGCTTCCGTCCAACGAAACACCCGCCGTCCAGTTTCAGTCTCCATTGGTTGCCAAGACGACTCCAAGGCAATTTGTGCCATTGAGCTACGCAGCAACGAATCGGACACGCCAGATCGACCACCACTCAAAGCTCGGTAGATCCACAATAATGTCAGTGAACGATCAATGGTAGGCGATTCAACACGCACTTGCTCAAGTACGCTAGTTGCTTCTGTTACGGGGCGCTTGCCAATTAGCATCAGCAACGCTTCTCCTAGCGGGAAACCAGACTGATGCACTCGTTGCACTGATAAATTCAGCACCGAAGTGACATCTGCAGTCAATGTGCCCTTGGTTTGTTGCACGACATAAGCGCTGAGCAGCATGCTCATCGCAGTGCTAGGTTCGCTCTCGTCTGACAGCATCACCATGCTGTTCATAATGGGAGGTTTTAATGACTTTGCCTTTATTACCGCTTTGGATTCTTGTCCAACACTACGAGTCACCTCTTCTAGCAGTGCTTCAGCCAACGAACGCACTGGTAATCCCATCTCCTGCATCCAATAAAGCATCAAAGATCGATGCCAATACGAACGATTTACGCCATTTGTGCGATAGACCTCTAACAAGCGATCAAAATGACCCGCAGGTAAAGTTAGCTTAAGCGCACGACTAGCATGCCAATCAGCGTAGTACGCATATGCTGTAAGGAACGCATCGGCATCTTGCTCAGGAGCACTCCACCAACCAAACGTAGCCTGTGGCCCTGCCATCTGAGCGAGTCGAAAACGATAACTGTGCAACCTTTGCGTCAGTTGTGCCGTTAATCTTGATTCACTCGGCAATGTCGATTGCAGAGCCAAGCTGTAAGGAATCAGACGACTTGATGTCTGCTCGACGCACCCGTAAGGATAGTCGATCAAATCGTCAATCAGGCGGTGGAGCTGTGCATTTGCACCATCAGCAAATTGCAGCCGTACATTGCTGGCATCGGAAGGCAATTTGAGCGCGGTATTGTTAACAGTGAGCGGGATGCTGAACGAACGCTGACTTTGCCAATGCAAAGGTACCACTTTCAGTGAGACGCTCAGCGCGTCAACTGACTTTTTATCAACGGTCAAAGCAAGATTGATCTGCTTGTCAGTGGTAATTGCATTAAGGGGTAGTGACACAAAATTAGCCCCAGGCTTGAGCTTGAGCGTGTCATGGCGTTTCAACCCTGCACCACTAGCACTGAGTTCAGCTGTCGCATCCTTGTTAGTTTGATTGAAGATGGCAACGCTAGCATTGGGTGTATCTTGAATGCGCATCCAATATGGACTAGTCCATTTGACATAGAAATTTTTGTCGGAACGCACATATGTTACATTCTGACCAACGGTGCCAGAAGGAGCTGTGGCACGTACAGTGATACGCCAGCGAGTGAGTGAGTCAGGCATGATGAAAGAAGCTTTGGCGTGACCATTGCTGTCAACCGTAAGGCTAGGTTGCCAGAATGCAGTGTCCTTATCTTCACGTCGTGGGCGTTCAAGAATTTTGATTGCGCGTTGGTGAGTCTGGCTGCGCGAGGGCATGGACAGCTTTGACTGCGGCTTGGCCAAATCATAGGCAATGAAACTCAGGCTTGCCGAAGTACGCACATTGTTACGCCGTGGGTGATAGAAAAAATCAGAGATATCAGGGGCAATCTCCGGTTGCAAGACATAGATCATTTCGTCAACCACCCCGACCATTAGTTGACTGCCCGCAGCGGCTTTGCCGCCTACCAATGCGGTCAGATCCAGCGTCACTTTATCCCCAGGCGCGTAGACTTCCTTGTCTGCATGCACAGCAAGGTCAATGCGGGGATGGTCAACTTTTAGACCTAGATTTTGAAATACATATTCACCCCCTTTAACATAGACCACCGAAAAAGTGATGTTGGGGCCGTAATCCTCAAGTACCGGAATATCAACACGCCACTGCAATGACGACAGACGCTTTGAGTGTATCCAGCCAGTGGCACCTGCCATCAATGAGGTTTTTTCTACCTTGTCACGCTCTAGAGTGAATAATGCTTGATCAACTTTTTGCGGAAAGGTGATGAGAGCACTCGCTGTCTCACCTGCCTTGTAACTGCTCTTATCAAACACCATCTCAATTGACCCTTGCGGTGCCTTAACACCGGCACCACTGACGTAATGAGAAGTGGCGCCAACTATATTGCCGGACGCATCACGCAAGGACACCGTGTATGTACCAGGTTCAGCAAACGTCAACGATAACTTGTCTTTGCCAGCCAATTTACCACTATCTTTATGACGATCTTCGAGACGCACCCAATCCCAAGTTTCAGGGTTAGATAATGTATTTTGGTTGGCCTCTGAATTTATCAATGAGCGGAACGAGAAGTTCACACTTTCACCCGAAGCAGAGAATGCCCCTTCGCTCTTAAGTACGTAGGTACTGACACCGCGCTCGACTAGAATTTCCTTGGTAACACGAACCCTGTAGGCGGCACCATCAGTCGCCAGTACAGACAAAACATAACGACTTGGCTCTGTAGCAGCGGGAAGTACAAAACTCGACATTCCTATCGAATCTGTTGTTAGTGCAGCTGTTGTTAACTGTATGGGGAACTGTCCAGCGTAACCCAGATCACCCTCAATCATGGTCAGGCGTTGTGCCCGAACGGTCAATTCAGCTTTAGCGTTTATGACCGGCTTACCATCCGGATAGAATAGTTGCAGCTTTCCTTTTATTTTCTCGTTAGTTTTGAAATCGGATTTTTCGGGCAGAACTTTGATTTCAAAATGAGGCTTTTGGTATTCCGCAACTCGGAATGCGGCGCCATATACATTGCCATTAAAATCGAATCGCAATTCATATCCACCTGCGACGGCATTTTCAGGAAGTTTGAAACTGGTATCTCCTCCGCTTTCTGGCGTTACATTCAAGGTTTGTCCAGCGACTGGGAATCCATTGGCATCGAATACTTGCAATTTAATTTCGCCTGCAGGGATTGGTGTCGATTCACGAGCAGAACGGAAAGTGCGCCCAAGGAATTTGACAAATACCGTTTCGCCAGGACGATACAAAGGTCGATCAGTTACCGCATACATTTTGGTGTTGTATATCTCGCTGTCATAGTAATAATTTTCTGCGACATACACACCGCCTTTGGGGTCTTCACCATAGACATACGTTTTTTCTGGTACGTTATGCTGAAAAATAACGACTCCGCGCTTGTCGGTGTTACCGCTAGAAAGTACACCAACACCATCGCTCCATATTGTCTTGGCATTCGCGACTGGTTTACTATTACGGCGATCAGCTATCCACACTAGCATTTGTTTGCCAGACACTTTAGTAACTGCGATTGAATCAGAGACGAACATCAAAGTTGTAGCACGGTGATTCCCAACCATCGCTTCGATTAAATAAAGTCCGGGCTCTTTCTTACCTAATGGGATAAGCACATTGCCTCGTGGCGATTCGATAAAATCACTGCTACTACCCGCCAAATTTACTCCTTTTGGTGGCTGAATTGGCTTGGCGAGATTTACTGGATAGCGAAAGCTATCCACCAGAGTGTGTCCTTTCAACGGTTGGTACTGAGGATTCAAAGATTGCGGTGTGTTTTTTTCTTGAAGTGGGTGTGAACGAACTTCAGGTGCTTGAGCAGTTACTGCTTGTCGCGCGTCAGCCGAAAATAGCCCACGCCACATTTTGCGAGAAGCACTCCACCAATTATCCCAAGTACGTGCCAAAGCATTGGACATACCAGAACCGATATACGCTCCTTCGATATTGATCCGATGCAAATTCTTTTGTGCTTTAAGGAAATCAAGTGGTTGCTTAATCCTATAGATATATATATCGACACCACCGTACTCAGCAACCGAACCCATGTTTTGGGCTTCGAGACGCACCATTGCAGTATCGGTCGAACCATATGATGCATCGCTTAAAAGAAAAAATGGTGTGCCGTGCGCATCTTCTTCGGCAGACGAAGGTAAAGCCAGTAGCAAAGCAAGTGTTACTGCCAAAAAGGCGAATATGCTTGTTGTCTTCATTTGGATTTTCATAGTATGTTTTAGGCAGATAAAAAGTTAAGTCGATAGATGCCAGCAAAATTAGGGTTATCTTGTGACGGCTGCCAGCGCGTATCAGACCAGTGCTGTAAATCGCGCACCGAGACGGCGCGTAAACCATTATCGTCACCTAAAACTGTGCCGGTGTGATATGCAATGTAAGAACCCATCCATACCATCAAATGTTGCGCCTCTCCTTGATCAAAAAAAAGTAAGTCACCAGGCAAGGCTAGATTGCAATCTTTGCTCTGAAAACTCGTATTCCCCTGTACCAGCTCCAATGCACTGGCATAAGCTGAGTGTGTGCCATCAGCCAGCTGCCAGCCATTCCGTAATGACTGCTGATTAGCTTCAATCTCCACATCAGGCGGTACTGCTTGACCAAGCAATCCATTGGCACGCTTCCATTTCTCATCGTGCTTACGCAGAGCCTCTGCGACAGCAAAACGCACCAAGCCAGCACAATCACGTTGCTGCCAACGGGGGGTCGGACCAGCAGTAAATTGCGCCGAAATTATGCGCATCATCCAAGCACGGAAGTTACGCGATTGTGTCGATGTGAGAGAAGAGGGAATAGTTGGAGTCGACTGCTGTACTGCAAAAATACTTGTCCATGGCAAGATAGCTGATGCAGCAGCCATTGAACCGATTAAAAACGTTCGACGTTTCATTTGGTTTTTTCTGGGGAACGCCATTCAACGCGTTGCCAGCCGCTTTTTACTTCACTACTTAAATCTAAGCGATACGGTGGGTATGTGGCGAGAGCTTGCATACGGGCAGGCAGATGGGTTTGTGCCGCCGCGAGCAAGTTGTCATCTCCACTTAATGCTCCAAAAATTTCGCGTTCAGTCATTTTTGACAGCGGACGTGGCATCATCAATGCCAAGGTCGAGCTGGATGTCTGCATCTGATCAGCGACACTAGGATTGGTGCGCGAAATGGTGTCGAGTACCTTCTCAACGAGCGTGCCGTCCGGCGAGAACGCCACATATGCACCATTCGCTCCCAGCGTTACTTTTCCATCTTTGCTTCGCCAAATCATGCGATCGTTCTTGTTGTTTTTCCCTTTCGCATCGACAATATCACCACCCGATGTGATGGCCCAATTTGCCAGTGTCTGCAACGCGGCGTTGCGCTGCGGTAGACTTTTAGAAAGCCGCGCAATGAACACTGGCGAATACAAAGTTGACTCACTGTACCAGCAAGCCAATGCACTACCATCAAGTGCCAAAAACGCATCAAACTGAACCGGCTTCGTGTCTACCTCGGCAACTACCTTTTTTGTGGCACGCCAATCAACTGGCAAAAGTACACAAGCACTGGGATTCGCGGGTGCGTTATGCCACAAAGCACTATCACCCAATCCAGAGGCAGACACACCTTTTTGATCTATCCATGCCGAGGTTGACCAGGTTCCACCAAAATCAAAACGCAAGCCCTTAAATCCTGAAAGAAATGCACCATAACCGAGTGCTAACGTCGGCACACCAATGGCAAAAGTGTGCATCGGTTGAGAAGAGTTTGAGGCTGTACTGTTATCTTGTAGTACCTCATCAAGCTCGAATTGTTGTGCCAAAGTACCCTCTTTGCTCAGCCACTCAACAACAGCAGCGCGTGCTGAGGACACAATTGTATTACCAGCATCAAACAGCAAACCTGGGTCCGACAACACTACGATCCGATCTCCTTGACTAATCAATAACACAGTACGTCGTGGATTGATTTCGAGTGCCAAAACCGTTGCCTTGCTGTTGCCGATGTCGATTTCTCCAGCGCGATTAAGTTGCGTATCTTGAAGTGCTACTGAGGCAGCTTCTTGCAACACTTTACTCAACGAATTACGACGCATGACGATGGCATAGTGACGTAATGCCCCCTTGTCATCTCGCCACAACGCGACTTCGGCTGGTTCATTAAAAACACTTGCTAGAATACGATCTGTCCAGTTGAGTTTGTGCTCGTACGAAATGCGTTTGATTGCACCATTCAACCCGAGTCTATCTTCGTTCTGTTCGTAATAAAAAGCTAAGTCTTCAGTTAATACGTCATGCGCAATCGGCACTTTGAGCAAATCTCGTGGTAATTGAGAAAGGCTGGTTGTTCGAATCAATGCATCTGGATGAGCAAGGTCGACCTTCAAGCGGGAGCCTGTAAAGTGAAATTCCCTCCAGTGAATACCGCGTTGGTATGCTGCTGCACTTGCAGCAGTGAAGGCCAGCAAACCAACGAATATCCAAATGCGACGCATGCCAACTCTCCCAAACTTTGCGATAAATTCAAAAAAACAAACGAACCAAACCGACAGGTTAGTGCAGTCTGGATACTACGTTACGAAGTACAAGATGACAACGGTGAGTGACTTTCAAAATGCACAAAGAGAAGACTAGTCTCATTTTTTGGGGAACTGACTTGTTGTTAGACTGTAAGTGCCACTATCAGCTTGTGGCATATTCTGTTGAAAAACTCGTTTTTATTTTTCGGTTATTCGCGTCGCGAAATTTTTAATTGAGTATGATTTTTACAAGCTGATCTGAATTTTCTCGGGACGAGTCACTTTGTCCTCGCTTATACCCCT
>JABFRF010000024.1 GCA_013141315.1 Gallionella sp.
GCGCGCGCGAAAATTGCAGTCCTAGAATGGTACTCCACCTTTACAAGTGTTACCCAGCAAGCCTATGTAAATTGGCAGCAGACATTCAACTCCTGTTGGCAATTGGAGACAGGATTGGCTTGGGGTAAGAACGATAGGATGCTAATTGACACATTGGGCGCAGACAAAAGCACCTACCTGCGTCGTTGGTTACCCAAGCTGGGTCTGGTCTACACGCCGAATAGTGCAACGCATGTGCGCGTTGCTGCATGGAAAGGGCTGGACGATGCTGCGGTGGGCAACGCATCGTTAGTACCTGCGACAATTGCGGGCATTATACTGAACCGCGCCAACGATACCGACGCTCTGGTACGAGGTGTAGCACTTGGTGCAGACAAACAAATAGGCACGGCATGGTCGTTGGAAGGGCAAGTGCAACGACGCTGGACTGACAGACCGTTTTCCAATGGTTTCGTACAGAAATATGTCTCTCAGCACATTGACGAATCCCGCTTGGCGTTGCACTGGCAGCCTAGGGTTCAAAGCTTGAATGTGATGCTGGCTTATGACGATGAGTTCTTCCAGTATGACCCAACATCTTTACCGCCGAACTCAGTAAAGATGCAGCATTTTCGCTCGACGCAATTGGGTTTGAAATGGTTTGCCAGCCCGCAGCTGACTGTGAAACTGGGCTGGAGCTATAACTTGCTGAATGCCACACAGGCATCGTCGGATAACAACCTCACGCCCATCCAGCTCGATGTCAGGCAGAGTTTCAAACAGGCAGAAAAGAGCATGAGCTGGCACTTCAACCGAATCGGCTCACTGGATGTCGGCGTGCGTAACGCCAACAATACAAGTTTCTTGTACACTGATACAGACACACTTATCCCGCGTTTCAGCCAAGGGCTGTTGGCGTATGCCAAAGTCAAGCTGGTCTGGTGATGAATCGAATCAGTCCGTTTTTTTAACCACAAAAGGAGTATAGCCATGAAAAAAATGCTGTTGTTATTGTTGGCGTTGATTGTTGTACCCGCTTGGGCAGCAGATTCTGCACCCGCTTCCGCCTCTGGTACTTCCTCCTCAGCGGCAGCGTCTGTCCAGAAACATGAGGCAAAGAAGCACAAGAAACATAAAAAACCTCGTCCTCTCACATGTAGATCGCAGACCTGTAAAAATATCCCTGGATGTTACGAATCTAGGTGTGGAATTCCCTGTGTAGGTTGCATACTCGAACCAAACCAAACCAAGGAAGCTAAGTAGTTAAAAGTTGGTGAGGTGAATCATGAGAAATTTATTACTATTGTTATTCCTTACGCTAACAAAATAGTCACTCTCCAAGCAGTCCTGTTGAAGGAGCAGAGTGTAGAGAACATTGAAATGCAGTTGTTGAAGGGAGTGTGGGGATTGACACACCAGTAGTGACAATGGGTTAGGTTAGAAATGACTTAACCCATTTTTTATTTATCATAATCGTGTGTGAACCGAAAAATTACTAAAAGGCATTAGAATCCCCCAATGCCTGTCTAGCATTGATCACAAATTCATTTCATCAAATAATAAAAGCTATGTTCACGCTCACGAGGAAATTTTCAGCCCGCTTTTCTACACAGCAAACCGTTTTCTATTTGAATTAAGCAGATCAGCAAGGCTAGATAAAAACCGAGGTACATCTCTGTGTCCTCCACGCACGGTGTTGCCTAATCAGGCGCGGGTGTCTGCCCCCGCACTTCATCGACACACAGCCGCTATTCCCATCGAACTGTTTGAATGAATCGTGCTTGATTCATTTTGCATCACCCATCGTCTAGGGAAATCCCTATCTGTTTTTTATTTTATCTGATTAAAAAATCATCTTGCGCTGATTTTCATATCTCGCCTATCACTCCAGAATGTCTGCGACACTCAATGAAAGTCGGGGAAGTCCAGACTGATGTTTTGTGCTGAGCAGTTTAATTCGATTGGGTTCGAGTCGTGGCAAATCGGTTCAATCTAATTTCGATAATTTAATTTATAAGGGAGATGATCGTGAGAATAATTAAAATGATTATGGTGATGTTATTCAGCATCGCCATTGCGGCATGCGGGGGTGGGGGCGGTAGCAGCAGTCCGACACCCGCAGCCACTTACAGCATCTCTGGTGCAGTCAGCGGTGCGGTGCTGCCAGGGGTGGCGATCAGCTTAACAGGCACATCCATCAAAAGCACCACCACCGATGCGATGGGCAATTACACTTTCACCGGGCTGGCGAATGGCAGTTACACCGTTACACCTTCACTTGCGGGCAACTCGTTTAGCCCGGCAGGCACGGCGGTGAGCGTGAGTGGCGCGAATGTGTCCAACACCAATTTTGTCGCAGCGGCATTGGGTGTCGGTGCTTCAACCTACAGTATTTCGGGTACGGTGAGCGGCGCGGCAACGAGTGGGGTCACGCTGACACTCAGCGGCGCGAACACGGGATCTCAGGTATCGGGAGCAGGCGGGACTTACACCTTCAGCAACTTGTTGGCAGGCAGCTACACTGTTACACCGTCGCTCACAGGCTTTACCTTTACCGCTCCTATCACCGTAACAATAGTTGCGGCAAACTCAACGGCAAATAATTTTACTGCAACCGCTGTGGTCGTACCGCACAGTATTTCGGGTAACGTGAGTCCAAGCTTGGCGGGGGTCACCATCGACGTGACAGGTGCAGCCAACGCATCCACCACCACAGATGCCAGCGGCAACTACACCGTGACAGGACTGTTCGACGGAATATATAACGTTGTGCCTTCCAAAGCAGGTTATACCTTCGCGCCCAATAGCACATCAGTAACGATGGCAGGGGCAAACGTAACGGTTCCAAGCTTTGCAGGAACGGCTAACTCATCCGTACTGGCTACAGTGAATGGCTCAGTCACTGGCGCATGGGTGGAAGGCATCACCGTCACCATGAGCGGGTGCGCATCGGGTACATTCACCACCAACGCCAGCGGTACATACAGCTTCGCCAATGTGCCATCGGGTACGACTTGCACGTTCACGGCAACTCCTTTGGCGGGCTACAACTACACCACGGGCAGTGCCACACTACCGGGCGGTAGCAGCACTACGGTTACCGCGAGCAACATCGTGGCATCGTCCATCGTTACATCAGACAGCGTATCTGGCACGGTAATCAACAACTCTGGCAAAACGGGTCGTATTTATATCCTCGCTTACGATAATAATTGCACCAATTGCTCACCGTCAGCGAGTACCAGTATTGCCAGTGCGGGTGCTTACATGATTCGAGGTTTGCGTGGCAGTAATTACCGCGTGGAAGCGCAGGTGGATGCGCGCGGCACGGGGGTGAGAAATGCTACCAATCCAGTAGGTAGTGCTTTTTCTGGTGCGGGAGGAAGCGGTGTAAACATCACCATTAACCCGCTGACCCTTGCCCCCGCAGCCACTGCGCCTACTGGACTCGGTGTCTCTCCGTCAAATGGTGCAGCCTTTGTTCGTTGGAATCCAGTAAAAAATGCGGGTGGCTTGGAAAGCGTAGCCGCCTACAAAATCTACTGGGGGACAGATGCAAATGCCACCAGCGGCGCGCCTGTTATTCAGATGTCAGGCGATAACAGCTTCTATGCACATAGCGGCCTAAGCAACGGTGCGGTTCTGTATTACAAAGTGTCTTCCTGTGTCAGCAGCACTTGTGCTGCGGGTACGGAAAGCCCAGCGTCTGCTGTGATCGGGCCAGTGACGCTTACCGCGCCTACCGTCGGTAACACTGTGTCGGGTACGGTTACGGTCGCGCCTGGCATTACAGCTGCCCCGATGATTGTGGGTTTGTATGGCAACACGGGTATTTACTTCACCCGCATTGCCAGTGCCAGCAACGCACAGGCTTACACGATTACGGGCGTGCCCAATGGGAGCTACTATAACTTTGCCTTTGTTGATCGGGATGGCAATGGTACGGTCAGTGCGGGCGACTTGAGCAACACGAATGGTGATGCGCCTGTAATTACCGTGAATGCCAATGTCACCAATGCTAATCTCACGTTGAATTCGGCGAATGCAACCGCGAGGATAGGCACCGATCACGAGAGTGCAAATTACTCGTTGATCATGCATGTCGGTAGTCAAGCCAAATTAGCGGTAACTGCAACCGTTATCTCAGGGGCAAACATCCCCGTACCGTTTGACATCGGCGTTGATCCGTTGAATGACGGGACATGGGTGTGGATAAATAGCGTGCGCCCAACCGTGGGGGATAGCTACAAGATCAGAGTGACTTATTCCGACGGAACTCACGACGACATGACGAGTAGCGTAACGGGTGTATCAGATTCGTTTGCGCAGAATTTGGTGGAGCAAACTACTGCGCCAGGCACGCCCGCTATTCCTTTGCTTACTTGGGCTGCACCGCTGGTAACACCATCAACCCCGTACACATATGACGTATATCTCCAAGGCAACAATAACGGTGTGAATTGGCGGATAGATACTGTCTTGCCTAGCAGCGCAACCAGTGTGTTGTATAACGTGGATGGCAGAGCAAGCGCGGCGAACCTGACAACGGGCGCATACACTTGGGAGGTGACCGTGAGAGACAGTAACCATAATCAAACCAGAGTTCGCAAAATTTACAATGCGCCTTAATGGGTAGCGGGTTTGCGTAAATAATTTTTGAGGTGTTTTCATTTTGGGGTTGGAATAGCATTTCAACCCCGTTTTTTTGCTAGTTGGATATAATCAAATCTAGCCAACTAGAATTTAAGGAGATGAAGATGCGTTCCGTCGGAATTTTTGAAGTAAAGACCAAGCTTTCCGAGTTATTGAGGGCTGGCGAGCCGATAGAAATTACCAGCCATAAAAAGAGTGTGGCGGTGCTTTATCCCAAGGCTGCAACGCAGAGTACGGCACAGGTGAAGCGCGATATTAAAGCCATCAATCAGGCGGATCAGTTGGATAACACTGCCGATATGGGCGATTATGTATGACACCCTACAAGCGTGGCGACATTGTGTTGTGTGCGGATGGGCGGGGTGACTACACCAGCAAGCCGCGCCCTGTGGTAATTGTGCAAAGTTCGGATTATTTGCTTGGTTTGAAAAGTGTCACGATTTGCCCGTTGACCAGTGTGCTAAGTGCCGCAAGTGTCAGAGTGAGAGTTAAAGCAAATACGGCAACGGGCTTGAAAGAACCCTCGGATGTGGAGGCCGACAAAATTACCACGGTTCGTGTTGCCAGACTGACCACAAAAATTGGCGAAATACCTGAAAGGGAATTGGAGAAAATAAATCACGCACTGCGCATTTGGTTGGATTTGTAACGACGGTAACAACATTTGGCAAGAACAGAACAATCAGCGTTTTCACATAATAATTTCAAGGAGGTTTACTATGAAATACTCATTCAAATTTGCAACTTTAACTTTATTACTATGCGCCAACGCGTTCGCCACGCCCGTGTATCAGCCGCCCGGCGCGAATTTGACTTACGGTTCGTCGAGCAACAACCAATCCATCATGTCCAGCGTGGCCAACCCTGCTGCGGGTGCAGCGGTTTTGAAGCGCGAAGACAATCAATACCGCGCCGGGCTGATTACGATAGGCGGGGGATATGAAGTGGGGAATGTAAGCGGTCTCTCAAATCTAATTGATTCGACCAAAACAAAGCTGAATGCTCAGACTATCGGCGCAACCTGCGATTTAAATCAGCCTGATGCGGTGATTGTTGCCTGTGTGAATACGAACTTTGTCGCACCCGTAAATAGCTTACTGGGGTTATTGCAAAAGGATGGCAATGGTTCGGTGTTCTTTGGCGGACATGTTCCCGTCATGCCGTTAGTAGTCTCCAAAAATAAATGGGGTGGAAGTTTTGTGCTGGATGCAAATGTGAGTGGCATCGCTAACGGTTCAGTCATCAAAGACAATATCGCAGACATTACCACTGCAGATGTTGCCGCGATTAAAGCCAGCGGAAAATATACGCCCCCTACCAACGACAGCACCTTGTTAGTCAAAGCCGCCGTGACCTCCGAGCTGGGCTTGGGTTTTAGCCGCAGCATTCTGATTCGAGAAGCGGACACCAATACCATCGGAGAAATGACGGCTGACAAACTAAAATCAGGCGAACTCACCGCTGGCGTTCGCTTGAAGTATTACCAAGTGAAGCTTGCCAACAAAGCGCAACGGCAACAGACTTCAACGGGTGGCTCGCAAAGCACACTAAAAGCAAGCCAAACTTACACCGCCAATTCTGGTGTTGGGTTGGATGTGGGAGGATTGTGGACAAGCCGTCGCTATCGCGTGGGTGCCTGGGTGAGTAATCTAAATAAACCCAGCTTCAAATATAGCCCCGTTGATTTGACTGGTTTGGGCTATACCAACGCAGCGATTATTAACCAATTGAGCACCACAACTACCTACGAAATGAAGCCGCAATTACAAATGGAAGGCGCAATATTTTCGGAAAGCCAAAACTGGGTAATCAATGGCGGGCTGGATGTCAATGCAGTGCCAGATGCTGTGGGGCGTGAGTTTCAATGGATGACTTTGAGTGCCGCGTACGCAACAAACAGTTGGTGGATTCCCGGTGCGCGCCTTGGCTATCGCAGCAATCGTGCAGGTTCAAAATTGAGTTACCTCACGGGTGGATTGACGTTGTTTAAAGCTTTGTCATTGGATGCCGCAGTCTCTACGGACAAGGTGACAGACAATAACGGTAAGTCAGCACCACGTAGCGCGATGTTGAACCTGAATTTGCAGATGACGTTTTAAGTTTTCTGTTTACAAAAGTGATGCAAGTAAGGGCGGGTTATACCGCCCTTACTTTTGTGTGCTTTAGAAGCAATCCTTGGTTTTATTCAGGTAAAATGCCCGCTTCGATTTTCAGCGAAAAGCAAAATGATTACAGGTAGCGTGGTGGCGATTGTTACGCCGATGCATGAGGACGGCAGCCTTGATTTGGCAGCGTTCCGTGGATTGATTGATTTTCATATCGAGCAGGGTACGGACGGTATCGTGGTGGTTGGCACGACCGGTGAGTCACCCACTGTGGATGTGGAAGAGCATGAGCTGTTGATCGCTGAGGCAGTAAAACATTCGGCAAAACGAATCCCTATCATTGCGGGAACGGGCGCGAATTCAACTAAAGAAGCCATCGAGCTGGCATCGTTTTCGAAAAATGCCGGAGCGGATGCGTCGCTGACCGTTGTGCCTTATTACAACAAGCCAACGCAAGAAGGGTTGTATCAGCATTTTAAAGCCATCGCCGAAGCGGTAGATATGCCGCATATTCTGTACAACGTGCCGGGGCGCACCGTGGCGGATATGAGCAACGATACAGCATTGCGCTTGGCGAAAATTCCTAACATCGTTGGCATCAAAGATGCGACCGGTAATATTGAGCGCGGTAGTGATTTGCTACAACGCGCACCCAAGGATTTCGCGGTGTACAGCGGGGATGATGCCAGCACGTTGGCATTGATGTTGTTGGGCGCGCACGGCACGATTTCGGTGACGGCCAATGTCGCGCCAAAATTGATGCACGAAATGTGTATCGCAGCGTTGAATGGCGAAGTGGCTAAAGCACGCGAGATTAATTTCTGTTTACTGGGCTTACATCGAAACTTGTTCGTCGAAGCCAATCCTATTCCCGTGAAATGGGCCGTGGCACGCATGGGTAAGATGAAAAATACGCTGCGCTTGCCGCTTACACCTTTGGCGCAAGAGGCTTATGCAACGGTCGAATCAGCAATGCGTCAAGCAGGAGTAATTTGAAGATGAAAGTATTGCGTGTTGTTCTTTCCAGTGCGATGTTCATTACGTTGTTCGGTTGCAGTGCACTAACAGGAGAAGCGCGCATCGATTACGGCGCGAGCGCAAAGCGCGCCCCTTCCTTGGAAGTACCGCCAGATTTGACGATACCGAGTGTGGATGACCGTTATAAAGTGCCAGAAGCGGCGACCAATTATTCCGATTACACCAAGGGCGGTGCTGCGCAATCGCAAGCAAGCGCGGCGGTGTTACCAGAGATACAGACAGTACGTTTTGAGCGCAATGGCGCGCAACGTTTTTTAGTGGTGAAAGATAAGCCTGAAAATGTGTGGCCGATTATCAAAGCATTTTGGCAGGAAATTGGCCTGACGGTTAAGAGTGAAGATCAAACCGCTGGGGTGATGGAAACCGATTGGGCGGAGAACCGCGCCAAAATTCCCCAGAGCGGCATTCGTAAAATGCTGGGAAAAGTTTTTAATAACGTTTATTCATCGGGCGAGCGCGATCAATATCTCACCCGCTTAGAGCGTAATAAAGATGGTAAAAGCACTGAAATTTATGTGAGCTATCGCGGCAAAGAAGAGGTGTTCAACGCCGATAAAACCACCTCCAAGTGGCAAGATCGTCCCGTTGATACCGAGATTGAAGCCATCATGTTGCAGCGGTTGATGGTACGACTAGGCGCGACGGAATTGCAGGCGAATAGCGCGTTGCAAGTGACTCCAGTTGTAGCTGCCAGCAGCATCGCGCAGCCAGATGGGTCATCCAGTTTGCGCGAAGTGGCGGGTGGTAAAACCGTTATCTTGATGAGCGATACGTTTGATCGTGCATGGCGCAAAGTAGGCCTGGCGATTGAAGGTGCAAGTGTGACTCTGGAAGATAAAGACCGTGAAAAAGGCATTTATTTTTTACACTCGGCGCAAGCGCAAAAAAGTTTGGCGGATAAGTTAAAGTTCTGGAAAAGCGCCGCAGATGCCGATAAAAAATATCGTGTGAATGTGAAAGATAGTGGCGAGACGTGTGAAGTGTCCGTCACCGATCAAGATGGCGCGCAAAATAAAACTTCCAAACAGATACTCGAGCTCATCTACAAAAACATCGAGCCAAAATGACCATGCGGTTTGCATCGCTGGGCAGTGGCAGCGAAGGCAATGCCCTGCTGGTTGCGATGGGCAAGACGCAGGTGCTGATGGATTGCGGCTTTGGCCTGCAAGACACCATTACGCGGTTGGCGAGATTAAAAGTTGAGCCGGATCAATTAAATGGCATAGTGGTGACGCACGAGCATGGCGACCACATTGGTGGCGTGGCAAAGCTGGCGCGCAAATTTAACCTCCCCGTTTGGCTGACTCACGGCACGTTGCGCAGCACGCCCAAGGCTTTTGCCAACATTGAGTACGTTCACGAAATTGATCCACACCAGGTTTTTGCGATAGGCGATTTGCAAATCACGCCCTACCTCGTTCCCCACGATGCGGCCGAGCCTGTGCAATTTGTGTTCAGTGATGGCGCGCGGCGATTGGGTGTCTTGACTGATGCGGGCGGAAGTACACCTCACATCGAGCAGACACTCAGTGGTTGCCATGCTTTGGTGCTGGAGTGTAATCACGACAGCGATATGTTGATGCGTGGCGAGTATTCAGCCAGCTTGAAGCAACGAGTAGGCGGGCGATTCGGTCATTTGAGTAATCATGCGTCTGCCGAGTTATTGGCCAAGCTGGATGTGAGTGCATTGCAACATTTAGTTACCGCACATCTGAGTCGAAAAAACAACACGCCTGAATTGGCGGTACTTGCATTAAGTCGCGCGATTGGCTGTGCAGAAAGCTGGGTAGGGGTGGCTAGTCAAGAGCAGGGTTTTGCATGGCGAGAGATTGATTGATAATCCCTGCAGTTTCCCAGCACGCGAGGTGTATCAAATCAGATACAGCATGTTGTGTTGTCGAGTAGATGCGTGTAGTTTCATACATTGAACGAATCAACGAACCGTGCGATCTCTTCAAAAAACTCTGGAGGCTTTATGAATATGAAACGTCTTGCCCAGCTGGCTTGGGTCATTGTAGCCATAGTCGGTGCGACAATCAGCAGTTATGCGGGTAGTGAACGGCTGATCATGGCCATGTCAGCAGCACATATGGATCAACAAAATCTTGTTTATGTAAAATTTACTGGTCCGGATGGAGCCGCGCTGGAAAGTGACATTTTGAAGCAAATGGTCATTCGAGAACAGGATTGCAACTCGGGACATTTATTTAATATGGTCTCCGACTATAAGATCGGGTATGCGCCCAAAAACATGTTAGTCGGAATCTATTTATTTCCTCATGTATGTAGTAAGAAGAATCTTTGTTTCAGCGTTCCCAATTTGGGCAAGGTTGAGCAAAGCATAGATACTATTTCGAACAAGGGTCGAATCTTTCAGCTCAAGTTAGCTCCCTAATTT
>JABFRF010000027.1 GCA_013141315.1 Gallionella sp.
AGCCATTATGCAGATGGACGAAGTGACGCAACAGAATGCGGCACTGGTAGAACAAGCCTCGGCCGCTGCGGAGGCTATGCGCGAACAGGCGCAAGGGCTGGCCAAGATAGTCAGCGTGTTTAAGTTGTCCGGACAAAAGCAGCAAGAAGCAACGCCAGAAGATGCACAGCTTGATTTTAGGCAAGTGCCTGCCACACGCTCGGCAGTTGTTCCTCTAAGGCAACAGCGAGTCTTAGCCGGGGCAAATGATGATGCGGATTGGAAAGAGTTTTAAGGCGACAAATGGAAGAGAATCTAAGCCCAACGGCAAAATACCAACGAGGCTATATATTCACTGAGTCGGATTTTCAGCGTGTCTGCCAGTTGATATATAACTACGCTGGCATCTCGCTAAAGACCACCAAGCGGGACATGGTGTATGGCCGCTTGGCCAAGCGGGTGCGTGCAACCAAAACCGATAATTTTCACGAATATTTGGCTTTAGTGGAAGATAGAAACTCGGACGAATGGGAAGCGTTTGTTAATGCGCTGACGACCAATCTCACTGCGTTTTTTCGTGAGCCGCACCATTTTCCTTTGTTGGCCGAACATGCACATCAACTGGAATGGCGACCGCCATTCTCTATCTGGTGTTCAGCTGCTTCTACCGGTGAAGAGCCTTACTCCATCGCGATGACGATGGCTGAAACGTTTGGCAGTTTTACGCCTCCCGTTACGATTGTTGCCAGCGATGTCGATACCAGCGTATTGGCAAAGGCGGAGGCTGGCGTGTATCCGGCCGAACGCATTGAAAAGCTTGAGCCGGATTTGGTGAAGCGCTATTTTTTGAAAGGCACGGGAGCGCAGGCTGGTTTGGTCAAGGTGAGGCCGGAGTTACGCGCGATGGTTACGTTTCGGCAAATTAACCTGCTGGAGAATGATTGGCCGATACGTGGCCCGCTGGATGTTATTTTCTGCCGCAATGTGATGATTTATTTTGATAAGCAAACTCAACTCAGGATACTGCAGCGATTTGCCCCTTTGCTGCAATCGGATGGATTACTATTTGCAGGGCATTCGGAAAGTTTTCATCATGCGATGCACTTGTTTCAGATACGCGGCAAGACGGTGTATGAACGGGCAAGATAACAGTCCATGCAAGGCATGGCTTGATTTTATGGTGTGCACACTGAGTTAGGAAGGAATGCAACACGATGGCTGAACAAGGTTTTGAAGAGATTCTCGCGCCGCACTTGTATTTTGATCGGCAGCATAACGTCGATGCCGCCAAGATTTTGCCGGGCGAATATTACGCCACACCACGCGATATGGTGCTGGTGACCGTGTTGGGTTCCTGTGTCTGTGCTTGTATTCGAGACAAGGTGAGTGGCATTGGCGGAATGAATCATTTTATGTTGCCCGATAGCGGGCAAGATCGCGGCAACCCGATGGGCGAGTCGGCGCGCTACGGCGTTTATGCGATGGAGATTTTGATCAATCAGTTACTTAAAATGGGTGCAAAGCGCAGTAATTTTGAAGCGAAAGTGTTCGGCGGCGGTTCAGTGTTGCGTGGCTTCACCGTTGCCAATGTGGGTGAGCGTAATGCGGAGTTTGTGCTGGATTTTTTGCATACGGAAAATATCACCGTGGCCGCGCAAGATCTCTTGGATGTGTTCCCGCGTAAAGTGTATTACTTTCCGCGCACGGGCTTGGTGAGAGTGAAAAAGTTGAAGAATGTACACAACAACACAATTGTCGATCGCGAGACCGAATATAAAACTCGCTTGAGCTATTCTAAATTGGCGGGTGACGTTGAGTTGTTTGATTAAGCGGGTAAAGATGTTTTTGGATGGTCGTTGAAATGAGACCCTTTAAAATTAAAGTGCTGGTGATTGATGATTCCGCACTGATACGCAGTGTATTAAAAGACATCATCAATCGTGAGCCGGACATGGTGTGCGTGGGTGTTGCCGCCGACCCTTTGGTAGCGCGCGATATGATCAAGGCGCTTAATCCGGATGTGCTGACCCTGGATGTGGAAATGCCAAGAATGGACGGCCTGGATTTTTTAGAGCGGCTGATGCGTCTGCGTCCTATCCCGGTATTGATGGTTTCGACGCTGACCGAGATCGGTTCTGAGGTGGCCTTTCGTGCATTGGAATTGGGCGCGGTTGATTTTATTGCCAAGCCCAAGCTGGATATAGCGCGCGGTATGGAAGAGTATGCCATCACCATCACCGATAAAATCCGCGCTGCCGCACAAGCACAAGTTATTAGGTCGGCACTGTCACATTCCATCCAGAAGCGCTATACGGCAGATGCCGTCTTATCCAGCGTGGCATGGCGATTTTCTTCCACCGAAAAAATTGTGGTGATCGGCGCTTCAACGGGCGGTACCGAGGCAATTAAAACCATACTCGTTAACTTGCCGGCTGATGCACCCGGGGTATTGATTGTTCAGCATATGCCGGAAAATTTCACCAAGTCATTCGCACAACGAATGGATAATTTGTGCAGAATCTCAGTTAAAGAGGCAGAGGAAAATGAGCGCATATTGCCAGGACACGCTTATATTGCACCCGGCAATATGCATTTGCTGCTCAAGCGTAACGGGGCGCGCTATGTCGTTGCTCTTAATCAGGGACCCTTGGTCAATCGCCATCGCCCGTCGGTGGATGTATTGTTTCGTTCTGTGGCGAATGTCGCCGGCGCGAATGCCTTGGGAATTATTCTCACCGGCATGGGCAAAGATGGTGCGCAGGGCATGTTGGAATTGAAGCAAGCCGGTGCACATACCATTGCGCAAAGTGAAGCAAGTTGTGTGGTATTTGGTATGCCTAAAGAGGCGATTGAAATAGGTGGCGTGAGTGAAGTGTTGCCACTGAATGATATTGCACACCGTATTATGGAGCTTGTTTCAGCGAGTGGCTGATCCACTCGCCGCGCCTTACCATCACTTAATGATATTCACCCCACTGGGGCTGCTGCTGACATAGCCCACTGCGCCTTTGGTGCGCTTAACAAATTCAATCACCTCGGCATCACCGGACTTCATGGCGGGGGCGGCCAAGCCGTCTCGAAAGGCTTTTTTGGTCCAATTGCCCGAATACTTAGCACTGCTCATCTGCATCATTTTGGCCAAGAAGCTTTCTTGTTGAGCGGCGTTATCCACCGGCACCAACTTGATGCTGCCAGCGAACTGCTTCTCACCGAGAAACACATCACGCACCTCGCCGGCGGATAAGTTAGTGCCAGCGTTGGCAATGACCACCACGTCACCCGCAACGGCGCTTTGTGATGCGAGTAATGCCAATGTGGCGGCGGAGATGAATCTAAGAATCGTTACTTTCATGCTGATCCCCTTGAGTTAAAAGCCAATGGCGTATTGAACGACGACGCTATTGAAGCTTTTGGCTGCAGTAGTGCCGCGCGCTTCGAATTTTGAATCCAGCAGTTCAAATTTCAAGGCTGAATTCGGATTCAAGTTGTAACGTACGCCCAATGATTGTCTCGCGTAAGACTGCCCACTTGCTTGCGAGGCGAAATAGTTGTCGTTTTGATCTAGCACGGTTTTTTCAAAGCGAAGGTAAGGGGTCCAATCATCGAAACTTTTGCCGACTTGCGCATAAGCGGCCCAGCTCTTGTGTGTGCCGGTGTTGCTGCCGCTCTTGTTGGTATTGTTAAAACCGTAATACTCGCTCAGAATTTCCCAATCATTTTCTAAGTACACAGCTGAGCCGCCGAGCATGCTTAGCTCGGTTTTATTGTTTGCCAACTTTGAAGGCAAGGAAGTAATTGTGGCATTTGAATTATCATCCACATCTCCCTGAAGACCATGTGCACTCAATTTTAAACCTTCAAAATTTCCTGAAAACTCATAACCCATATTAAAGCCCGTCATCGCTTGGTGATTGTTATCACCCGCCTGACCGATAGTTAATGTACCTAAAGTTTGAGCAGTGGCAGATATCGCTGGATCAGGTACTCCCATTGCGATGGTAGGTCCATTGCCCGCGTAAACATCGTAAGCCACTTTGCCTGTGCCAGCCTTGATTTTACCTGCACCCCATACACCCACCATGTGGGCTGGCAAGATGCCACCCTTGTCTTCAAAGTCCAGGAAGCGTGGGCGCATCACCGAGGTTTGCATTTGTCCGCCGTGATGAAATCCGGTATTCCAGTATCCGTATGGGGTGTGGAAGCGTCCACCCCAGAGCGTGACGGTGTCGCTGAAGCTGTAACCGAATTGCGCTCGCTCCAAATCCACGGCAATATCATCGGCAGGGGTGACTTCTATGTTGGGTTCAATCAATGCTTTTACGCGATCGCCAAAGGTAGGAGCGAGGTAAAAAGACAGTGAGCCGACAAAAAATCCTTTCGGATTGCTTGCCAAATCGCTATCGGTATTGCTGGCAAAGCCAATATCTGAGAAGCCATGCAAAGGTATGCCCGCGCTACCGGCAGAATGATGTGCCATGCCGGATGTCATTTGGGATAACTCAGTTTGCATCGCATCGAGTTTACTTTCCAAACGCGCCATGTGTTCGGCATCGGTTTCAGCAAATGCAGATGTGGTCATGAATAAACCGGTGCCGAAAAGGATCGCGCTTACGCTTCTTTTGTTTGTCATGGATAACTCCCTTGTTTGAATATTAAGTGTCAGTCACTTTTCAAATTGTATCCCTATGCTAGGACAGCTACAATGTACCCATGTCTGACTTCGACCTTACCCATCATTTTTTAATTGCCATGCCTTCTTTGCAGGAGGGCGCGTTTGCGGGGACGCTCACTTATATCTGCGAACACAATGAAAACGGCGCGCTCGGCATTGTGGTGAATCGCCCGATTAGCTTGACCATGGGCGAGATGTTCGACCAAGTGAAGATTCCCTTGCAGCAAGCTAAGCTGGTGAAGATGCCTGTGTATTTTGGCGGGCCGGTGCAAACCGAGCGTGGCTTTGTGTTGCATGATACGCAAGGAAGCTGGGAGTCCACGTTACGCATTAACGACAAACTTTCGCTCACCACGTCTAAAGATATTCTCGAAGCGATGGGCGCAGGGCAAGGGCCGCGTAACATCATTGTGACTTTGGGTTATGCGGGTTGGGACCAAGGTCAACTAGAGCATGGAGTCACCGAAAACATGTGGCTCACTGTGCCTGCCTCTGAACATATCCTGTTTGATTTGCCACCTGAAGAACGCTTGGTTGCGGCAATGGCATTGTTGGGCGTGGACTACGCCTCATTGTCCGAGGAGGCGGGACATGCTTAACTCTAAAATTTGGAAGTGTGTCGAATGAGCGTGCTACCAGGCACACTCCTCGCTTTTGATTTTGGTACTCGCCGCATCGGCATCGCAAAAGGTAATAGCTTGATAGGTTCGGCGCTACCCCTCACCACCATAGACGCAGAAAAAACTGACCTCCGCTTTGCCAGAATTGCCGAGTTGATTGCCGAGTGGCAACCCAGCGGCTTAATTGTTGGCTTGCCCTGCAACGATGATGGGTCGTCGCATGAGCTGACCGCGTTGTGTCGCCGCTTTGCTAACCGCCTAAAAGGGCGGTTTAATTTGCCGACGATTTTGGTCGATGAGCGTTATACTTCCGCCGCTGCCAGTAGTGCGCTAAATGAGCAGGGCGTTCATGGCCGTAAGCAAAAATCAGTGATCGACCAGTATGCCGCGCAGCAAATTTTACAAGCGTATTTTGATGAACCCAGCGCAGGGACTTCCGTATGAAAAATCCGCAATTGAATAAACATGGCGAGCTTCAGCATCTGCTCACGACTGAAGGGCTTCCAGTGCGCATCGTGCGCGACATTTTGGATCGTGCCTCGACGTTTTTAGATGTAGCTTCCAGCAAAGAAATCAAAAAAATTCCGCTGTTGCAAGGCAAGTCGGTGTTCAACGTGTTCTTTGAAAACAGCACACGTACTCGCACTACGTTTGAGATTGCTGCTAAACGTTTGTCGGCGGATGTGGTGAATCTAAACATTGGCTCATCGTCCACCAGCAAAGGCGAAACGCTGCTCGATACCGTAGATAACTTGTGCGCGATGCATGCTGATATGTTTGTGGTGCGTCATTCGCAAAGTGGTGCGGCGCATTTTATTGCACAGCATGTTGCACCAGAAATTCACGTCATCAACGCAGGTGATGGTCGCCATGCGCATCCCACCCAAGCGTTGCTGGATATGTTCACCATTCGCCACTACAAAAAAGAATTTCATAATCTGCGTGTGGCGATTGTCGGTGATGTGTTGCACTCACGTGTGGCGCGTTCGCAGATACACGCGCTGACCACATTGGGCGTACCAGAAGTGCGCGTGATTGCGCCGAAAACATTACTACCAACGATGGTGGAAAATCTCGGTGTGCAGGTTTATCACGACATGGAAAAAGGCTTGAAAGATGTCGATGTGATTTTGATGTTGCGCTTGCAAAATGAGCGTATGCAAGGCGCGGCGCTGCCTTCCGCGCAGGAGTATTTCAAGAACTATGGTCTGACTGAAGAAAAACTGGCTTATGCAAAACCGGATGCGATTGTGATGCACCCCGGCCCGATGAATCGCGGTGTGGAAATTGATTCGCGCGTAGCGGATGGGCCGCAGTCTGTAATCTTGTCGCAAGTCACATTCGGCATCGCGGTGAGGATGGCGGTGATGAGCACGCTAGTTGGAGTGGGGGCATGATGAAGTTAGAAACTGAATTTAATATACCTAGAATTTCTGATCACTTCCTGCCGGAGTCAGAGGCAGTGTTATTTCATGGCAATTGTCTAGACCTATTACAACAATTGCCAGATAAGTCGGTACAGCTTGTTGTTACTTCGCCGCCTTACAACATTGGCAAGGCTTATGAAAAGAAGTTGAGTCTGGAGATGTACGTCAAACAACAAACAGAGGTAATTGCGGAATGTGTAAGGGTGCTTGCTGACAAGGGGAGTATTTGTTGGCAAGTGGGGAATCATGTTGATGACGGTGTAATCATTCCTCTTGATTCTTTGTTGTTCCCGATTTTTTACAATTTGGGCATGGTAATGCGAAACCGAATCATCTGGCATTTCGAGCATGGACTCCACTGTTCGCGCAGATTGTCAGGACGCTACGAAACTATTATTTGGTTTACCCGCGACACTAAAGATTATGTATTTAATCTTGATCCTGTACGTGTTCCCCAAAAATATCCTGGGAAGAAATACTTTAAGGGTCCAAAAGTTGGACAGTATTCTTGTAACCCGCTGGGAAAAAATCCCGGCGATGTTTGGGATATTCCAAACGTTAAAAGTAACCATGTGGAAAAAACGGAACATCCTTGTCAATTTCCAGTTGAGCTGGTTGAGAGGCTTATTCTTTCGATGAGCAATAAGGACGATTGGGTATTAGACCCATTTTTGGGTTCAGGCTCTTCAGTGGTCGCCGCCATTAGACATGGTCGCCGAGGAATGGGCGCAGATACTGTGGCTAGATATATTGAAATAGCAAGGGAACGTACTCGTTCGAGTATGTCGGGTAGCTTGAGAGTTCGTCCTATGGGTACTCCTAAATATGATCCTCGTGCAGCGGGGAATAAATTAACTATTTCACCTTGGGCAAATGCGCCAGACGAGCACCAGTTGAAGTTATTACAAACTACTGCGGTATATAAGCCATGAAGATTGTAGAAACGTATTCCCACTTAAACGGACTGGAGTATCTGTTGGTACATAAACCAAATCTTTGGAAAGAATTAAAAGCGGTTATTGAGTCAATAGATGCCAACGCTTGTAAAACAAAAATCTCAAAAGAAAAAACTATGCAAGGCAAAGCACTGTTTAGTCCAGTTGCAATGAATCAAAAATTTAAAGAGTTTTTAGGCGGACGTGGCTGGGGTGAAAGCCGTGTTAGTTACTGGGTAACCAAAGACGCGCGACTCATTCGAAAGACAATTGCATTGCCACCAGCTGAACAAAAATTGGAAATTGAGGCCACTGGAGAGAAGCCAATTTTTAGTTACAATCAAACTGATTTTGTGAAAGATCGAGTGGCAATTGAGGTTCAATTTGGCAAGTATTCCTTCGTGGCGTATGACCTATTTGTAAAGCATTTAGCTTTTTATGTGGGCGATCAAATTGATGTTGGCATCGAAATTCTTCCAATGAAATCTATGCAGTCACAAATGAGTTCTGGCGTGGCTTACTACGAAGGTGAGCTTTATAACGTCGTACGAAATGGCAGAGGAGTGCCTGCGGTGCCGCTCGTATTGCTTGGAATTGACGTATGAATATCCATATCAAAAATGGTCGCTTGATTGACCCAAAAAATAACATCGATGCGCAGCAAGATGTGTTTATCGTTGAACGTCGCATCGCAGCGATCGGGCTGGCACCGCAAGGTTTTGTTGCGGAACAAACGATTGATGCCAAAGGTTTGATCGTGATGCCAGGGCTGGTGGATGTAGCTGCTCGCTTACGTGAACCCGGCTTCGAGTACAAGGCGACGTTGGAGTCGGAGATGGCTGCAGCAACGGCGGGCGGTGTGACTAGCCTAGCGTGCCCGCCCGACACCGATCCGCCGTTGGACGAACCAGGACTGGTCGAGATGCTTAAGCACCGTGCACGTTCGCTGAATAAAGCGCGGGTGTTTCCGGTAGGTGCACTGACCTATGGTTTGAAAGGCGCAGAGCTCACCGAGATGATTGAACTCAGCGAAGCAGGCTGCAAAGCCTTTAGTCAAGCCGATGCGCCGCTTACTGATACCCGTGTGTTGTTACGTGCGATGCAATACGCGGCGACCATGGGCTATTCGGTTTGGCTGCGTCCGCAAGATAGTTTCCTTGCCAAAGATGGCGTGGCACATGATGGTGAAGTTGCAACACGATGCGGTTTGGCGGCAATACCTGTCAGTGCTGAAACGATTGCACTGGCAACTATGCTGGCACTGGCAAAAGACACAGGCGTGAAGCTGCATATATGTCGCGTTTCCAGTGCAGTAGGGGTGGACATGATACGGTTCGCCAAGCAACAAGGCCTTGCAGTAACCTGCGATGTCGCAATGAATCACGTGCATCTTAGCGAAATGGACATCGGCTTTTTCGATGCGAATTGTCATCTCATTCCGCCGCTACGCAGCATGCGTGACCGCGCCGCACTGCGTGCAGGATTGCGCGATGGCACGATAGACGCGATCTGTTCCGACCACACGCCAGTCGATGAAGACGCAAAATTATTCCCGTTTGCCGAAGCCGAAGCAGGCGCAACTGGCTTGGAATTGTTGCTACCGTTAGTGTTGAAATGGGCGGAGCAAGAACGTGTGCCACTGGTTGATGCACTCGCTCGCGTCACCTTCAGCCCTGCCCAATTGCTTGGGCAAAAAATGGGGCATCTGTCGGTTGGCGCGCACGCTGACCTGTGTGTATTTGATCCAAACGCAATGTGGAAAGTCGAGCCTATTGCGCTGAAAAGCCAAGGTAAAAATACCCCGTTCAATGGCTACGAAATGCAGGGGAAAGTGCGCTATACCTTGCTCGACGGACAAGTCATTTTTCAATAATAAATAAACCGTCATTCCCGCGCAGGCGGGAATCCAGCAAAATAAATGCCCTGCGAAGCAGACAAAAGCTCTACTGTCCCGCTATGTGGGGATTCATTAAATCAACTGGATTCCCGCCTGCGCGGGAATGACGGCATAAAGGAATAATTAGCATGAACCCACTATTAGATTTCTCCAGCCTGCCGCGTTTTGCGGACATCAAGCCCGAGCACGTTGCCCCTGCAATTGAAGAGTTGCTAGTAAAAAATCACGCGTTGGTTGAAAAATTATTAGCCGACCCTACCCCGCCCACTTGGCAAAATTTTGTTGCGCCGATGGAGAATGCGAACGAGCGCGTATCGCGGGCATGGGGGCCAGTCGGGCATTTGAATGCGGTAGTGAATTCGCCAGAATTGCGCGAAGTGTATAACGCCACGCTGCCAAAAATTACCGCCTATTACGCCGAGCTAGGACAGAACCTCGCGCTGTTTGATAAATTCAAAGCATTGCGCAACAGCCCTGAATTCGAGGGTTTGAATGCAGCACGCAAAAAAATTATCGAAAACGAATTGCGTGATTTTCGTCTAGGCGGCGCAGAGC
>JABFRF010000005.1 GCA_013141315.1 Gallionella sp.
TACCCCAAGCCAATCCTGTCTCCAATTGCCAACAGGAGTTGAATGTCTGCTGCCAATTTACATAGGCTTGCTGGGTAACACTTGTAAAGGTGGAGTACCATTCTAGGACTGCAATTTTCGCGCGCGCCGCACTCATACCCCACTGTGTGGCATAACCCGATCCGCTGCGCCGATATTGCAGTTCAGCGCTACTGGACACACTGCTGCTATTGGCTGCAAAAATATTGCTGCCCGGGGGCCCTGTATAGTTTAAGTTCGACGGCGGCAGAAAGTCACTCATCCATTCGCTACTATCAATTTGGTCGGTTTGTTGGTGACTAAACAGGACGCGCAACTCTCTGTTGTCGTCCTGACTGTGGCGAAGACCTAGGCGCATGATGCCGCTGGTGTCTTCATATTGGTGGTACACCCCGTTAGCCATCGGGTCTGCAGGAGCGTCTATTTCACCGTGTTTGGAATGGGTAGTCTCATACGACATGAACGCCTGCATGGTTTTGGTCGGCTGCCATTGCACGACACCTTGCGCGACTCGGTTATCGAGATTCTGATAGAGGCCGAATCCGTCTGTCTTGAATTGTAATCCGGCTAGGCTTACGCCTAACGTGTTGTTACTCAAACCCAAGCGGACTTGCTCCCCATTGGAATTTTTGCTGCCTATCGTGGCATCGGCTGCCAGTGTGGTGCGCTTAGAAAATAATTCGTCGTAATTATTATAGCTGGCTTGCTGCGCCTCAAGTCCGCTGATGACACCATGTTGCGGAACAGAGGCACCGGTATGCCCTGCTCCATCACCATAGATGTCCAACTCTGGCGGCAAACTGCCCGGCTTTTCGTTAAATAAACTTTGCAACAACAAACTGCGCCGCGCGGATTCGCCAAAACGTTGCCCTTGCAAAACCTCTGCCTGATTTCTTAAATTGGACGAATTTTTTTCACCGACCGAATCGGACAAGGTTTGAAATGCAATTTCATCCAAACCCGATTGGCGTTGTATCTCGGCGAGGTTGGCTTGCAATAATTGCTCATCGTCTTTGAGCAAAAGATCACCGCGATAAACCGACCGATAGCCCATCCGAGCTTGTGCCTGGCGCAAACTCTCACGGGCTTGCACAAGATGGTTGGCCTGCAATTCTGCCTGTGCCTGATATAGCCAAGGCGTGGGGTCTTTAGGGTCGGTTTGTTGGGCGTTACGCCAGCTTGCCCTTGCTGCTTCGGTTTGACCCGATTGCTGTTGCGAACGCCCCAGATAAGTGAGAATCAGCGCGTTGTTTGGCTCGGCTTCATTCGCGGCTTGCAGCATTTTTTGCCCTGCCATGAAGTTGCCCATTTTTATTTCAGCCAAGCCCAAACCCAATAATGCTTTGGCATCTTTTGTATCGCGCTTGAGTGCAGTTGCAAAAGCAGCCTTGGCTTGCTGTGGCTTGCCATCAATTAAATACGCCAATCCACTCACGGCGATGACGTAGGGCTGGGCGGCATCCACTGCTTGTGCTTGCGTCACCAAATACCGAGCCGAGGCAATGCGATCCAATGTCAGCGCAAGCTCAGCTTCACGCGCCAATGCAACTGCTGATTGCGGTGTGAGCGTATTAAAAGCGTGCATGACATCACTTGCTTCCGTCAAATGCCCCAAGCTTTGCAAAGCATAAGACTGGGCTAAATGTGACAACAAGCCACCCTGAAAATCCTGCCCATTTGACGCGGTTTCAAGCGTTAATTTTTTTTCCGATTGCAACTGAGCCATAACCATGAGCGCGTAGGCATCCGCACCATGTGGATTGTTTGAACGCAGAGGGGTGAGCAAGGCGAGTGCTTGATCTGACTGATTGCCTTGCAGTAAAAAGCTGGCTCGCAACAATGTGATTTCAACCTGGACATCCGCGCCAACTGGCTCGCTTTTGCCGGCATCGTCGAGCCGTATCAGTGCATCCAGAAAGTGACCATCCTGCTGCGCCTGCAACGCTTCTTGCATAGCAGGTGTGGGTTGCAAGGGATGGTATTGCGTCGCGACATTAGGCAGCGTCCACAGCGCACTTTGACCTTGACCCAAAGATTTTTCAGACGGGGGATGAAATTCCCCCATAAAAGCATCTTCGTCGGCAGCCTGTGATAGGCCTGATCCCGCCAGACAGAATATCAATGAGCCTGCCAAATATTTTTTTAAGGCACTCGTTTTCAGTGACCCGTTAAATATTGGAAAAGAAGTGACAAAAGATGAGATGAAATTTGATTTGCCAAGCAGGAATGCTTGAAGTGAATGAACTGATAGATGAGATTTCAAAGCTGGTTTGGTTAGCAAGATATTCCCCCGGTCATTTTAATTTTGATGGGATTGCCTCAATCTATCCACGATGGCCACACGGTATTAAAAGGTAAGCACAAGCTGGATGTGTACTAACTTACCGTGGTGCGTGTTATCAATTTGAGACCACTGCTGCTGTCAAATCAGCGAAACAAAACAGGCGAGGTCACAATTTATTTTGTCTCAACCGACACTGCGTGACAAACCTATATTTGAATCGCCCCCCTCGATTCAAATTCGTCACGCGCGATTAAGTATATGCCTTTTTATGCGGGTGGTAAAAATTGACTTCAAGTTTAATTGACGATGGCCGTTTCAAAAAAATCCTACCAGCAAAAATATTAGCGTCGCCAAATAAACGACTATCAGTGCGACCTCGTAAAAATTGAGACCCTCACCAACACTTCTGGCTGCATCGTAGAATTTCATTGTTATTGTGGGGACAGCACCGACCCGCTTGCCCCTTGCAAACTTTTCAAGTTCCACAACTCTATCCTTATTCATTGCGCTACCTCTCCCCAACGAATCAATGACCGAATTTTACCGAATCGACTGTGGCAATTTAATCGGCAGACACTGATTTAGGGGTCGGAAAACAGACTGGGAAGGGTAAGGATTTCCCTACGGGGGAGAATTAAATCAAGCTTAATCAGTAAGCCCGTGTGTTACGCAATAGCGAACCAAGTCTGCCAGACTTTTCAGATTCATTTTTTCCATCAAGTTAGCTTTATGCGTGCTGACGGTTTTATTACTGATGAATAATTGCGCTGCGATGTCATTGACACCTTTGCCTGCACACAGCAAACGAAATATTTCGAATTCACGATCAGACAACATTTCGTGAGGTAATTTTCCTTCCGGTTTACTGATTTCACTGACCAGCATTTCAAGCACGGTTGGGCTGATGTATTTTTTACCGCTGGCCGCTGTGCGAACTGCCTCAATCATGATTGCCGTGGCACACCCCTTACTCAAGTAACCGGCAGCACCAGACTTAATCAGGCGAACGGCATATTGATCTTCGGTGTGATTGCTGAGAATCAATATCGGTAGCTGGGGCTTTTCTTCATGCACCTGTTTGAGTACCTCGATACCGCTTTGGCCGGGCATCGAAATATCCAACAACACCACATCACAATCGTTGTGGCTCAACCAATGCAACGCATCTGTGCCATTGGTTTGCTCTGCCACCACGTTAATTCCCTGGGTATCTTCGAAGATTCTCTTTAAACCGTGACGTACCAAATCTTGGTCGTCGACAATCAGGATGCGTATCATGTCGCCACCTCTGTTTTATTTTCCGCCACGAAAGGAAGTGTCACCCTCACACATAAACCACCTTCAGGCAAGTTGCTGAAATTAATTTTCCCTTGCATTTGTTCGACTCGTTCACGCATGCCCAGCATACCGTAAGAGGTTGGTGCGATAGCATGGCCTTCAGGCAGTCCGCAGCCATTATCGCTGATTGTCAAAATAATCATTTCATTTTCGTGGTGCAGATTCACTTCCACTTTACTTGCCCCGGAATGCCGAATGATATTGGTAAGAGACTCCTGAAATATTCGGAAAAGATTGATCGTTTGCGCTTTGTTTAATTGGTAAGAGCAACCTTCCGTACAACAGGTAGCCAGACATTTAATACCCGTACGTTTTTGAAATTGCTCTGCTTGCCATTCCAGTGCGGCACACAAGCCCAGATCGTCGAGTATGGTCGGACGCAAGTCAGTGATAACTTGTCGCGTGGCAGTGGAAACCGTATCAAGCAGTTGAGACATCGCTTCAACGTGCTTGAGCAATGGGTTTGCCTGATCATTGGCGGTCATTTTATCCACCAGCCAATTCATATCCATTTTAAGCGCAGTCAACGTGCCGCCCAGATGGTCATGAATTTCACGTGCAACGCTGGCTTTTTCTTCTTCTCGAACATGTTGGAGGTGCGCGGAAAGATTATGCAATTGTTGCTCCGAACTTTTGAGTTCGGAGATGTCCTGTTGCAGGCGTGCGGTCATATTATTTATCCCACAGGCCAAATGATTTAACTCGGCCACGTGGGTAGATTGAATCACTCGTGTTTCAAGATTTCCCTGTGCAATCCTCTGCACCGCCTCACTCAATTCACAAATGGGTGAAGAAATGCGCCGACTCGTAGCCAAACGCAAAAGAAATGAGATGACAATAAGCAATGCCACCGCAGCGGACATAAGCCAAAACATTTGCGATTTGAGCTGCTCGGTACGCTGCCAACTCATTTTGATTATGACCGCGCCCATTTGATGGGTTGCTGGCTTAAGCTCGAAATCATCCAGCGTTACTTGCATCGAAACGATGGGTTGATATATCCATAGGCTCTTACCATCACTATTGACTGGGCTCTGCAAGTTAACAATTTGACTTACTTTTTTGACTAGCATTTTTTTGCGCGAATCAGAGTGGTCTATTGCGGTAAGGCTGGTATCAATAATAGCCGTTTTAGTTTCATTAAATAAATCGCCCGCTTCAATCAAATTTTCGGATGCCGCATTCAAAATCATTACCCCGCTCACATCGGGTTGCTGCAAGATACCCTGAGCCAAATTTTTCAATAGGTGCTGATTGTTAGAAAACACACCATACTCACTGCTGGATGCAAGTTGATGCGCGATGAGCTTGGCACGCTCTGTTAAATCGTGATCCAAATCATTGGAACGCTCATTCACAAAGTACAACTCTAATCCGATTGCCAAAATCAGCAATGGAACGAGCGTCAGCCAAACTAAATACTGTCGGATACTATAGAGCTTCATTTAGCCTCCCCGATTTTATCCATTTTTTTGCGAATTAATTCTGCTGAGGGCAATTCAATTCCCATCGATCGCGCTACCTGAGGATTCAGCGCAATCGAGAAAGCAATAGGGGGTTGCGCTTCAGGCAACTGCCCATTTTGTAAAAATGAAATAACAGTCGCGCCAGTCTGCTCGGCGAGTTGTTCGGGAGTAGAGAAAATTGCACCCAGCGCACCCGCGTTGACATACGCTTGTGACAGACCAATGATAGGAACGCGGTAGCGATAGCTGGTCAGCAAGATATTGAGGATGTTGCTGTTGCTGTAAATCAAACTATCCGGTGTCGCCAATAAAACATCACTATTGGTCAGAACATTTTCCAGTTGGGGGAACAGCTCTTCTGTGGAGTGAACTTTACTCACCTCAAGCGAACCACCACGTTGTGCAACAACTTGGCGCAAGCGAGAGACATCCAGTTTTATTTCCTCAGAGCTTAGTAAGCTGATTTTGCGTCGCTCCGGCAGCGCGGCACGCAGAAAATTGATTTGTCTTTCCCAAGGCTGATCAAGGTAAATTGCAGAAATGGGACGGGGGATTTTTTTCACGGGAAATTTTGCCAGCAGCTCCAGGTAGCCGCGCTGAGAAATCATCACCGCCAACACGGGCACATTGGTTTGTGCGGCGGCTGATTCCGCCGCTTGCATCCCCACAGTGACAATCAAATCTGCGGGCGACACAACGGACGATAACTGCTCGGCACGTTCCAGTACCGTAACGCTCACCGACGGTGGCAAACTTTTTCCAAACGTTTGGGCGAAGGATTGATACGGCGCACTGTTATCACTTAGCACCACCGTGACATTCAAATTTCCCGCCCAACAGGTAATCGAAGCCAGGGCAAGCAGCCACGGCAACAGCGCGCAAATCAATGGGCGGAGTATAAAATCAGAAATTAAGCGTGAGTATGCCAAACTGTGTAATAAACTTTATGGACAACTAAAAATAACCTTCTCTACAATACAGTGAGTGCCACTTAAACAACTAATCACTCTAGCTGACGCTACCGCATGATGTGGCAAACGAAGGCTAACCCATGCGGGAGGCAGTTAGCACCACAGGAGACTCATGACAGCAATCTTATTTGTTGTGAAGCGCAACTGCACCTACCTTCCGCACACTCATTACTGATTAAAAATGTTTGCTCATCATAGAGCCTGAGGGTATTTTGCGAGGGACTATGTGGTTCTCAGAATTCTCTCAGCCTATGACCCAAACACCCTCCAATTAGACTCTCGGGCTGGCGTGGCGATGAAGCTTGCCACACCAGCCCGATACCAAACTTTAGTACAACTATTGCATGCTCATTTCGCTACTGGGTGATGTGCTGTTATCAGCCACAATCGAACCTTGGTTAGGGTTGTAAAACTCAGGCTCCGGTAAATGACCATCTTTACTTTCACCCGCTTCAAAGAACACTTGACCGCTAGGCATGAGGGTGGCTATGTGGTCGCCCCGCTCTGCCCTCAGCGAGTTGGTTGGCGTAAAAATACCCGTGGTCGGATTGTACAACTCCGCAGAAGCGGTGTAGCCACCCTCATCAATGCCTCCCGCGATTAATACTTCGCCATTGGACAGCAACGTAGCGGAGTGCCAATATCGCTCACCGCCCATTTCACCCGTGGAAGAAAACGTGTTGCTGATCGGATCGTACAATTCGGCAGAAGATAAGAAATTACTGCCACTTTTGCCGCCCGCGATTAACACTTTGCCGCTAGGTAACAATGTGGCGGTGTGCCAGGTTCTCGCCGGATTTTCCATCATACCAGTGGGCATAAACTTCCCTTTAGCCGGGTCATATAACTCCGCAGTGGATAGCTGGCCCGCCCCGCCCACCATCAGAACTTTGCCGTTGGGCAACAGGGTGGCGGTGTGTACATATCTGGCTTTTGCCATCACACCTGTAGCGCTAAAACTGTTAGTGGCTGGATCATACAATTCCGCAGAAGCAGTCAAACCCGTTTTGATTGCCCCTCCCGCAACTAGAACTTTGCCGTTAGCTAACAAGGTGGACGTGTGCCAGACCCTGACTGGATTTTCCATGATGCCAGTTGGCGTAATAGCGTTAGTGCTTGGGCTGTACACCCGCGCAGTGTTGAGTGACTTATTTGTGTTGTATCCCCCCACGATCAATATGCTGCCGCTTTTTAACACGGTGGTGGTGAACGAGTGTCCAGACACTCTACCCGTGGGCAAAAGGTTGACTGCTGCCACCCATGTTGAACAGAGCAGTAATGCTGCGAACATGAGTGTTAATTTTTGATATATCTTGTTCATGATAACTACCTCCTGAAAATGCTATTCCAAGTGGACAATTACTCAATATGCAAATCATGTGATACCCCTCTATTTGTTTTCACAATCCATAATCTGCCTGAGCACATCTCGCCTCTACTGCTTTCAAAGACAAATCCATTCGATACAATAGAGGGATGAATTATGTGTAGCCGATGATGAAAAATATATCGTGCGATGCCGTTTTTGCTATCAGACAAAAATACTAATTCGGGTAGGGATTTTCCTAGCAGACAACATATGTAAGCTTTCCCCCGAAAAATAGTCTTCCAATTGTGACGTAAAGTGAACGTTACATTTAAAAGCGAACTGACCTCACCAACTTGGAGTAATGTCAATCATGGAATGCCTCCTTAGTACCAGCCTGATGACATAGGCTAGTTTATGGAATAATGACTACACTCTTGAATTTAAATTTAGTTGCCACTCATGTCTGCTAACACGCTTGCCACGATGCACCCCGGTGACATCGCCACGATACTGCACATCCACGCCGAGGAAGCGTTACATAAACGCCTGCTCGCACTCGGTTTTCGCAGCGGAAAAAAAATTGAATTGATTCGCAAGGCAAGTTTTTCCGGGCCGATACAAGTGCGTGTAGGTACAACTGACATCATGTTGCGTCGCAGTGAAGCAGCAAAAATCAGCGTGGAAAAATCATGAAACGCATTGCTCTATTAGGTATGCCCAACACGGGAAAATCCACCCTATTTAACCGCATGACGGGCGGTGCAGCGCGGGTAGGCAACTGGCCGGGCATTACGGTTGAACTGCTCAGCGGAAAAATTTTGTTGGGTGGCGACATGGTGGAAATCATTGACTTGCCTGGCATCTACGATCTGCATGGCTTCTCCGATGATGAGCAAGTGGTACGCCATTTCTTACATGACAACGTCCCCGATTTAGCCTTAGTCATTCTCAATGCTTCTCAAATAGAGCGACAAATGAGTTTGTTGCTGCAACTCAAACAACTCAATATGAACATCGTGGTGCTGCTCAACATGGCAGACGAAGCGAAAAAATTTGGCATCAGCATCGACGCGGCAAAAATGTCCGAGCTACTCGACATGCCAATTTTTTTGCTGAGTGCGAAATACGGCACGGGCTACCCTGAAGCGTTGAAGGCGGCGACCAAAGCCTTGAGTTACCCCACGCCCGGCATGGCTGAAGAGCTGCGTAGTCAGTTAGAACAAGACGAACATATCGAAACCGAGATGGCGAAAGTGCTGAAAGATGCGGTGCAAATTCCCGCTCGACTCTCCGACAATCTCACCGAAAAGTTAGACAGTGTGATGCTGCATCCGTGGTTTGGTTTACCAATTTTTTTCGGCGTGATGTATCTGCTTTTCCAAGGGATTTTTCTATTTGGACAACCGCTGCAGGGCGGCATTGCGCAAGGGTTTACTTGGCTGCGTGAAACCGCACTCGTACCGCTGCTAAGCGGCTTACCACAAGCCCTGCAGGGCTTGCTACTGGACGGCATCTACAACGGTGTCGGCACAGTCGCCGCCTTCGTGCCTATCATCGTGTTGTTTTTTTTGTTCATGGCGATTATTGAAGACAGCGGCTATCTGTCTCGCGCCGCATTTTTGATGGATGCACTGATGGCAAAGCTAGGGCTGGATGGACGCGGCTTTGTGATGCTGCTGATGGGATTCGGCTGTAACGTACCGGCACTGATGGGTACACGGGTGATGCGCTCACGTGCGATGCGCTTGCTCACCATGCTAGTGATCCCGCTCTCGTTGTGTTCTGCACGCCTGCAAGTTTTCATCTTCTTCACCGCTGCGCTGTTCTCGGCGAAAGCTGCACCCATCGTACTGTTCAGCCTGTACTTATTCAGCTTTGCCACGGCGATACTCACGGCACTCATCTTCAAGCATCAATTCAAAAACACCGAGCCATTTGTTTTAGAGCTACCACCATATCGCTTCCCCACTGCGCGCCAAATGCTGCTGCGTGGCTGGTTGGAAGTACGCCATTTTTTACGTCGTGCCACTAAATTTATCGTCGCTGGCGTGGTCCTGGTTTGGCTGCTGACCAACCTGCCCTTCTCAGCCACACCTTCCAGCCCCGATACTTTCGCGGGCATAATAGGTAGCGCGCTACATCCCGTGTTTCAACCCGTCGGCATCAACGAACAACTCACCATCGCGTTGATCTTCGGCTTCATCGCCAAAGAAATTGTCATCGGCGCGCTCGCAGTCATCTACGGCTTGAGTGGTGATGCACTGAGCGGCGCAATCGGTCAACAACTCGACTGGGTGCAAGCCTACAGCTTCATGCTGTTCACGCTGCTGTACACGCCTTGTCTCGCCACCATCGCCACCCTGCAAAGCGAATCCAAAACACTCAAATTCACCTTGCTGTCGCTGGGCTGGTCGTTGAGCTTGGCGTGGCTACTTAGCTTCGCCTTCTACCAAAGCGCTCGCGCGTTGGGGTACTAAATGAAAATCACACTCGCACTCCTCTCTTTCCTGCTGCTCAACGCCTGTAGCCCAAGCGAAACCACACCGCCACCCAAGCTATTCAAAGAACAACGCGCAGTGCTCGACCAAGCCAAAGCAGTGGATGCGACACAGCAACAACAAGCCGAAGAACAACGCAAATTGATCGAGCAGCAAACACAGTAATCCATCCAACACGCAGCAGGAGAGTCAAAGTG
>JABFRF010000036.1 GCA_013141315.1 Gallionella sp.
GATGCGTGTAAATTGGGGGTGCGTACTGCAAATTTCAAGAGGGTTATTTGGCTTTCGCGACCAAAACCAATGCAGGGCGAAGAATTCGCTCATTCAACGCGTAGCCTTTTTGCATCACACTGACCACGGTGTTGGCTGGCTGGTCGCTGTCTATCATGCTGATGGCTTGATGTTTGTGCGGGTCAAGCTTTTCACCGATCGGATTGATTTCAGTGATGTGAAATTTTTCAAACACGCTGGACAGTTGCTTGAGCGTCAGCTCCATGCCGCTCTTAAAACTTTCTACGGTGGTGTTTTCCACGGCCAGTGCGGCTTGCAGACTATCCATCACCGCCAGCATTTCATTGGAAAAACGCTCTACGGCAAATTTTTGCGCTTTGCTGACATCCTCAATCGCGCGACGGCGGATGTTTTCGCCTTCGGCTTTAGCATACATCCAAGCGTCATAGTGTTCTTGCGCTTTCAGCTCTGCTGTATGCAGTTGCTCGGCAAGGTTAGGGATAATCTCTACTGTACTTTCCTGAGTGACTTCCGCACTGGCTTGGTTTTCTTGTGGCTGGGTGGTGGGGTTGGTATCGTTCTGTTCCATATTTTATTCCAATTTTTTTGATTTTCACTCAATGGGGTCGATGATTTGAAATTTCAAGAGGCCGTTTTAAAATTATCCGCATTGCCACGAAATGACTGGTTTCCGAGGCAAATAACAAAAGTGATATTAACTTTGAGTGTTGCCAATAACACGGTATGATTGGCTCTATGAGCTAATTCGGAAGTTTTTAGTAATGAGCGAACAATCACTGCAACCCAAAATTCTTATCGTTGAAGATGATAAATCGGTTTCCTATTTACTTGAATTTATATTGAACCGGGAGGGCTTCGCGACAGCCTCGGCACCGGATGGTCGTGCAGCAGAGATATTGTTTGACAGCGAGCCTCTACCCTTGCTGATACTGCTTGATGTGATGTTACCTTACCAAGATGGCTTCCAGTTGATCAGGATCATTCGCACCAAGCGTGGCTGGGGTGATGTTCCTATCATCATGCTAACTTCCAATTCTCAGGAGCAGGATATTGTTCGAGCGTTGGACTCCGGTGCGAATGACTATGTGGTTAAGCCCTTCCAGCCCAACGAACTTCTGGCGAGAGTACGCCGATTGGTGAGAGATAGGTAATGACCGCAAAGATTTTCATCTTAAGTATTTTATTGGCAATGCCTGTTGATGTTTATGCTGCGGAGGCGGAAATACCGCCTGTGCCCCCCCCTGTTATTGATATTGAGTTGCCTGCTATCTTTACCGATACCCAGCCTATCCCACTTCCACCCGTAGTCGCCAAACCAGCCGAATCTAATCAACCGCCGGCAGAGATATTGCCTTATCAGATGGAGGTTGGTTCAAGTTATAGCAAGCTAAGTAACGGCTTTGCGGATTGGAGCAGTTATTATGTTAATGCCGAGATGAAGTTGGCAGGGCGAAATAACATTTACGGATCGATGCGCCAGGAAAATCGCCACTCAAAAAACGATACAGAGTTGATGGGAGGATTCTATGAACCCATCGATAGTAATTTCACCGCTGTTATCGAAGGCAGCATGAGTCCAGAGCATCACTTTTTACCCAGCCGTACTTTTTTAGGTGAAGTGGAGTACTCGGGTCCAAGTGGATGGGCTGGAGAAGTGGGTATGCGCCACGTAGAGTATAACTTGGCGGAACTTAATGTATTGCTTTTGAATGCAGAACGTTCTTGGAGTAATTACCGGGTCGCCTACACGCGTTTCCAAGGTTTTTTGCTGGGCAGGGGTTCTACCAATAGCAGTCAAGTGCAGGCGGCAAAATACTATGGTGACCACAACTGGTATGGCATAACCGTTTCAAACGGGACCGAATTGGAAACTTTGCCTGATTCCCAAGTGCTAAGCAGCCATGTTCGCGCTATTGTGTTTAGCGGACTACATTGGTTAAAGCCAAGATTCGGTTTGGCCTATGCAATCGGCAATTATCACCAAGGTAATTTTTATATTCGCAATGGGATTCAACTTGGACTACGCCAGCAATTCTGATCAGATCATTCGCTTTGCTTTTATCGCGGGATTGGCTGCGGTAAGTCTGGCAGCCTTGCTGGTTATACAAGTTATCGTGATGCGTTTTAAGTTGATTCGTCGCGAACAGCGCAAGGCAAGATTTCGCGCATTATGGCGACCATTGATGGCACAAAGTGCCACAGGCGAAAGTGTCAGCTATCCAAAAGTTGCAGAGGTTGATACCAAAGAATTTTTGATCATGTGGAATCATCTGCAAGAGTTGATCCGCGGCACTTCCAAGAACAGTTTAAATCAATTGGCATGTAGTGTAGGTATGAACTTGACAGCCAAAAAACTGTTACTTAGGGGGGCATTTTCTGAACGAATATTGGCAATGATGACGCTGGGAAATTTGCGCGAAAAATCAGCGTGGTCAATTTTGGCTGATTTGATGCATGACGAAAGTCCGCTTATCTCTCTTGCCGCAAGCAGTGCGTTGATGAAAATTGATGCGGATATGGGTATCAATTTATTTATGCCGTTGGTGACACTAAGAGATGATTGGCCTTCAGTTAAAGTTGCCATGATCTTCAAAGAGGCCAGTTCGGCAGTCATTACTGAGCCGTTGGTAAAAGCCATACGTGGAGCCAAGCCCAGCCAAATTCGGAGATTGATAAATTTTTTAGAGTTGGCGAATGTTGCAGAAAGCTCGCAAGTGATGCGTGAGATTCTGGCTGTGAGCCGTGATCAGCAGGCCATCGCAACGTGTTTGAGGATTATGAAAGACCCGCGTGATTTGGATATGGTGCGTAGCCAAACGATCAATCCGATTTGGATCGTTCGTGTGCAAGCCGCTGCCGCATTGGGACGTATCGGTGTGGAGGAGGACAAAGCCAGACTGATCAAGTTGCTGGTCGATCCGCAATGGTGGGTGCGATATCGTGCCGCGACATCTTTGAGTCAATTACCATTTGTGAGTATTGAGGAATTGCAACGTATCCTGTCTGAGCAAACTGACCGTTTTGCCATCGATATGCTTAATCAAGTTTTGGCAGAGAGAGTTGTATGAACTATCAATCAGCAATCGAACTCGGGCAGTGGATATTTCTACTGTATTTCATTTTGTTGAATACGGGCTACCTGATGTTGAACATGCTTTCCATGATCAACATTTCGCGCATGATGCGTGAAAACGTGAGTGATGAACTGTCGCAAATATATTCTGGTTTCGAAACGCCCATCACGCTGCTCATGCCTGCTTACAATGAGCAAGCTACCATTGCCCCGTCGATTCGATCATTGTTGCAGCTTAGTTATCCTCAATATGAAATTTTAATCATCAATGACGGCTCAGTAGATGATACTTTGACAGTGTTGCAGCGCGAATTCTCTTTGGTACCGTTCCCTGAAACTTATCGTGCACGAATCACGACTCAGACGGTGCGCGGCATATATCACTCTACTGTTTTCCCAAATTTGCGGGTGATAGATAAGGAGAATGGCGGCAAAGCAGATTCGCTAAATGCGGGTATTAACGTCTCACGTTACCCTTTGTTTTGTGCGGTTGACGCGGATTCCGTTTTGCAGCGTGACAGCCTGCAACGGGTCGCTAAACCTTTTTTGGAGGACTCAACCGTTATTGCTTGTGGAGGGAGCATTCGTATTGCAAACGGTTGCCAAATCAGCGGCGGTTTTCTGGAAAAGATCGGCTTGCCGCCTAGTTTTCTGGCACGGGTACAAATCGTCGAATATCTTCGAGCGTTTCTGTTTGGACGCATGGGTTGGTCACCTATCAATGCGATGCTGATCATTTCGGGTGCGTTTGGTTTGTTCAAAAAAGATGCCGTAGTGGATGCCGGAGGTTATCGAACTGACACCATCGGCGAGGATATGGAGTTGGTGGTGCGATTGCATCGGCGCTATCGCCTGGCGAAGAAGCCTTACAAAATCGTCTTTGTGCCTGATCCGATCTGTTGGACGGAGGCCCCGGAAAATCTCAAGACACTGAGACTGCAACGCACCCGTTGGCAACGTGGCCTAGCAGAGAGCCTCAGTATGAACATAGGGTTATTGTTCCATCCCAAGGGCGGTACGGTGGGGTGGCTGGCCTTCCCTTTTACGGTGATATTTGAATGGCTTGGCCCGTTACTGGAAGTGACCGGATATTTGTTTATGATATTGCTGTTTTACTTTGGCATGATTTCAGCGACAGCATTCTGGGTGTTTCTGCTGGTGGCGATCGGTTTTGGCTTGCTGCTGTCGATGAGTGCTTTATTGCTCGAGGAAATGTCCTTCCATGTTTACCCGCGCGCCAGCCAGTTGATATCGCTGATGCTGGCTGCGTTGATTGAAAATTTTGGTTATCGCCAGCTCACTTCGGTGTGGCGGTTGACGGGTTTAATGAGTTGGTTATTCTTCAGCAAAGGTCGTTGGGGTGTCATGAAGCGCAAGGACGCAAAGTGAAAAGTAAGGCGCAGCTGACTTCAAGTACGGCAAGCTGTAACCCGCAAAACTCCCGTCAAGCGGTGTAACAATTCAGTTCTATTTAAATCGGTAACTAATGGTTGCCGAAAATTTGTCTATCCCGACAAATTCGCCCGGGGAAAATAATACTTCCTGTCGTTCGTGTCCGAAAGATGGGGAAATAAATACCCCTATTCGAGGCGACCATTGTCCGGTTATTCCCAGCGAGCGGCTTCTGAGCGTAACGGCTTGCGGGGGTATATTGGCAAATGTCCGCTCTTCAGCGGATTTGCCAGCGCTGGCATTGAGTCGTAAAAAATGATCAGCATCAGAAAAATACCGAGTAATTTTTATATTGCCAGATATCGATGTGCCTATGCTAGATGGCGTAACATAAGGTCGAACAGTAAACAAATAGTTGCCAGCGTATTTGGACAGACTGCCCGTGTATAGCGTCACAGCGGAGTTCAAGAACGCCAGATGCCTTAGCCCAATTGATGCTTCGTAGCCGTTCTCTAGTGAAGAAAATACCTCAGCTCCTTGGCTGTTCAGCGCGAATAAATTCCCTGCTGAAGTTCCGAGATTTAATTCTGCCCAGCTGCTTTTCCATAATTTTGGATACACATTGATCTCGTATTGAGTATCGCTTGTTTGCCTGCGGTTACTTGAATTGGCTTGTATGGACAGTGAACCCCATGAAGTTATCCGCCCATACTTTAACGTGGCAATGGGATTGTCTGAGAAGTACTGTGAGTAGCTATCCAAAGAATAACCAAGCTGAACACTGTTCGATCTGGCAAGTGCGCTGTCTTTTGCTATCTCCGCTGGCGATACACCTGCTATTTCCGCATATGCAATTGAACTAAGCGGAAATAACACCGCCGCTGCAAGCAGTTGATGGAATGCTTTAGTCATAGTAGAAAAGTTCTTTTATGATCATCTAATGGTTTGCCATTAAGCTCTTTTTTAACGTTATTGCTTCAATCATATCAGGCTTTATGTCTAATAGATGCTTGAGAGTTGCTTGGGCTGCAGTGGATTGTTTGAGGCGCTGCAAAGATCGAGCCTTATGTAACAATAGGTCAGTGTCATTGGGGTCTTGCGCCAATCCTTTCTCGATGATCGCCAGCGCATCAGCAGGGTGATCCGTCCACAAGGATAAATCAGCCAATGCCGAATATGCATCGCAATAACTCGGGTTGCGCCGAATGACCTCGTTATAGTTTCGTCTGGCTTCCTCATGGTTGCCTTGCCAAGCATAGCTTCTCCCCATCAGCATGCGGATATCATTATAGTTGGGTGATTTTCGTAAAACATAGCGAGCGATCAAACGCGCCTCGTCATAGCGCTTTTCATCTATAAGGATTTTTCTGGCGACCTCGTAGGCCTGTCCGGGTGAAGCGGATTGCAGATTCAGTTTGGTGATGATGGCTTGTTCGGCTGTTAATAATGGATCGGGCTGGGCCAGGTCAGGTTTTATTTTGTTATTTTGCATGACGTAACGATTCACAGCCTTGAAGGTAAAAAAATCACTTTCCAGGCGGGATTTGGTTTGCTTGTCGCTGAGTTTTTCCAATTTAAGTCCCGGTAAAACGCGATAAAGCGTATCACCGGATAACATATATTCATTAGCCAAGTAGTCATCGAGGTTGTTTTTGATGCGCATCAATCCAAGTGTGTGGATGTTGCGAAACGTTGTTGACATATCCAGACCGGTTCCTAGCCAATGTGTTTGATTGGGGAAATCAAGTTTGTAATTGTTGCGAAAGAAAGTAATCAGGCTGGGGGTCATGTCATCGTGACTAGAAACCGCTTCGATTCTTTCTGGATGCTTAAGCATAGGTGACCAGATGATAAGGGGGACGCTGAAGCGGTCGATCTGCGATTCTTCCGGTATCGGAATCAGCCTGTGATCGCCCGTGATGATGAAGATAGTTCGTTCAAAATCAGCACGCTTGGCATAGGCCGAGAACATTTGCCGTAATGCATCATCGGAATATAGCAGTGCGCGGAATATGTTGGGGTTGCGTTCAATCTCAGCTTTGGTCGCGCTGTCGAAACTGTGTGTTGAGAGGATATCCGTCACTTTTGTTTGCCAAGTGGCAGTATCCGGCACTTTGAACGGTTCGTGTAGATTGACAGTATGGTATATATCCAGTCGCGGAAAGGAATCTGTTTCTGCAAGATATTCCTGTGCGCGCTTAAATAAGTCACTATCAGAATACCCCCACGAAAAGCCACCTTCGTTAGCTTCCATAGTTTGATAAGCCGGGCCAAAATTTCCTTTGTATAAAATATGGTCTATGCCTTGCCGTTCAAGAAAAACATCTCCGCCATCGAAGCTGGCTTCAAAACCAACAAAAAAATTACTGCGATAGCCATTTTTTTTGAGCAGGCTGATGAGTGTGTCATGCGCAGGCATTTGAGTTCCCTCACTCATAAAGTCACCTTCGCCCAAAGGTAGTGAGCCAAAAAAACTCGGCAAGAAGCCAAAAGAACGTCCTGTTGTGGCTAAAAAATTGGGAAAGTACAAGCTTTTATTCGCCAGCGATTCAATAAAAGGAGTGAAGCCGCCATAGCGGCCGTCGGGCATGAATGATCGGCCCAGTCCCTCGACAGCAACCACGACGATGTTTGGTGGTGTGTTGGCTACATTGAAATAAGGCCCCAAAACATCAGGTTGATTAGCGGGTTTCATCAAAGGATACTCTTGAATAACTGTTGCCACTTTGGAGGTATTTTTTGCTGCTTGACTACTTTTTGCATATTTGAAACTACTCTCAAGAAAGGAGATGAGTTTGTTGGCACTGAGTATTTGATTCGCTTCACTTTCGTGGACAAATGCAAATAGCAAGCTGCACAATAAAATGCCGGCTAAGTAGATTAAAATCGAGTTGAGTGAAGGATGGAATTTTTTCAGAGCAGACCAAGTCGCAAAAATTGCAATGGCAAGCAGCAGCAGCTTGCTGATTCCCGGTGCATCTATACCGGATGAGGTGAGCAACGTCTCGTTTATATCGTGCCAGCTATAGCCGAACAAATCCGCGCCCAAGGCAACGTGTGATTGAACAAAATACATGCTGAGTAATACGCCGACCAGAATAGTCATTGCGATCAATAACTCTGTAGCGAGGGTTGCGGCTCTAATCCCAATCAACCAACAAGACACAAAGAACGGGACTGAGAATAATGTCATCAAATAACCTGCTGCGACCAAGTCATTTTCAACTGCGCTCAATAGCCATACCCAAGTATCTTCCGGAAGGCTATTTCGCAGAATGTATTCCGCTGACTCAAAAATTCGCACCAACAGCAAGGCGGGTAACAGCCAGAGTGTTGCCAGCAAATATGCTTGCAGTTGAGAGTTGAATTTGGTTGACATGTCTATTTCTCAATCTGGCTAGATAGAATAATCAGCCATACCATGACAACATTCAGCAAACTTAACAACACTGCGGCACTGCCGATATCCTTGGCACGTTTCGCGAGCGGGTGTTGCTCCAATGAAGTGTGATCGACCGCAGCCTCAATCGCGGAATTCAGCAGTTCAATTATTAGCACAGCCAAAACGCTAAATACCATCAGTGCTTTGCTGATGATACTAATAGGTAGCAGGAGTGCGGTTGGGATGAGCAGGCAAGACAGGAGTGCCTCCTGACGGAAGGCCGCCTCATGGCGAAATGCCGTGCGTAATCCATCAAGCGAGTAAATCAATGCACGTACAATGCGTTGCAAACCAGTTTTTCCTTTGTACGGACTTTCCATTTTTGTCTCTTAAGAATTTATATAGTGGTGCTGATTTGTGTAGATGCGACAGTATAATCTGCCTATCAAGCATTGGTGCGTCATGTAAAGGTTTCATGTGATCGCACCCTCATTCGTAGATGACGGTATCTCAGCACGTGACTTCAAGCAAAAACTACTACTGGCGCATCGCTGGATTCTATTTTTTCTATTACGCCTTCGTCGGGATGTTCGCGCCGTATTGGAGTTTGTATCTCCAATCCATCCATTTTAATGCCATCGAAATTTCCATCTTGATGTCGATGCAGCCAGTAATGCGCATGATTGCGCCCAATTTGTGGGGTTGGCTGGCAGACCATACGGGTAAACGTTTACTGGTGGTACAGATTGCCGCAACAGCTAGTGCGGTGTGTTATCTCGGTGTATTTTTCTTCACCAGCTTTTGGAGCATGTTGCTGGTACTCGCGCTGATGGCATTTTTTTGGAGTGCATCAATGCCGTTAGTTGAAGCGACGACACTTTCCTATTTGGGTAAGCATACTGCGCACTACGGACGTATCCGCTCGTGGGGTTCAATCGGCTTCATCGTCTCGGTGGTGGGGTTGGGTTACGCTTTTGATTACATCGCCATTGCGTGGTTGCTATGGGCTGGTTTGGTTTGCGAGATTGGCATTCTAATTTTTTCGCGGCAGATTCCCAAGACCGAAGTGCTCGCGCATCACACCGATAGTCAGTCGATTAAGCAAATTGTGTTACAGCCGCGCGTCATCGCGTTATTCAGCGCCTGTTTTTTTATGTCAGTCGCGCACGGCCCTTACTACACTTTCTATTCCATCTATCTCGTTGAACACGGCTATACCAAAAGTGCCGTGGGGGGACTATGGGCGCTAGGTGTGATTTGCGAAATAGGCGTGTTTTTCTTGATGCCGTGGTTGGTGCGCCATTTTGGACTCACACGCATTTTGTTAGTGAGCTTTACCTGTGCAGTGCTGCGTTTCATGCTGATTGGTTGGTATGTGGACTACATTGTGCTATTACTTCTCGCACAAGTGTTACACGCGGCTACCTTCGGCGCGTACCACGCAGCCTCGGTGGGATTGGTGCATGAATTTTTTCAAGGCAGGCATCAATCCAAAGGGCAGGCATTGTTCGGCAGCCTCACCTACGGCGCAGGTGGCATGTTAGGAGGGTTGGCGAGCGGTCCGATTTGGCAACATTACGGCTCAACCGTGGTGTATTCATTTAGTGCAGGTATGGCGTTGCTGGGTTTGCTATTGATCGCATGGAAGTACAGCATGGTGCGCATTGTTGCATGATGCAACAGTGTTAATGCAGATGTGTTGTGGCATAATTATGCGCTCTAAAATATGTATCTCGCCAGTAAAATAATATGACCGCGCAAACTCTTTACGACAAACTTTGGCATGCTCACGTGGTGCGACAAGAAGCTGATGGCACAGCGTTGATATATATCGATCGCCATTTAGTGCATGAGGTAACCAGTCCACAAGCCTTTGAGGGACTTAAGTTGGCAGGGCGCAAGGTGTGGCGTACCGCCTCGATCTTGGCTGTCGCCGATCATAACGTGCCGACTACCGGGCGCGCACAGGGTATCGCTGATCCAATCTCTCGTTTGCAAGTGGAAACGCTGGATAGCAATTGCGCTGAATTTGGCGTGAACGAATTCAAGATGTCGGATATTCGTCAGGGCATCGTGCATGTGATTGGCCCTGAGCAGGGTGCGACGTTGCCGGGCATGACGGTGGTGTGCGGTGATTCGCATACCAGCACCCACGGGGCT
>JABFRF010000003.1 GCA_013141315.1 Gallionella sp.
TTGGTGCTACGGTGAAAGCGACTATCGTTGCGCACGGTCGTGGCGACAAGGTTCGCATCTTCAAGATGCGTCGTCGTAAGCATTACCAAAAAAATCAAGGTCATCGTCAAAATTACACTGAAATCCGTATTGACGGCATTTCTGCGTAATCAGTTAAGGAGCATATAAAATGGCATCAAAAAAAGGCGGCGGTAGTACCAGTAACGGACGCGACTCGCACTCGAAGCGACTTGGAATCAAGAGCTACGGCGGCGAACTGATCAGCGCGGGCAGCATCATCGTACGTCAACGCGGTACTGAATTCCATCCTGGCGACAACGTCGGCATGGGCAAAGATCACACGCTATTTGCCAAGATCACCGGCAAAGTAGTGTTCGCTATCAAAGGCGCACAACAGCGTAGAACAGTTTCCATCGTAGCTGCTTAATCGCACTAAGTTGGAATAAATCAGCCCTATCGCAAGGTAGGGCTTTTTTTATTGATACCCTTCGATACGCCCTACGGGCTACTGATGGGACTACTAGCCATTCGACTAAGCCAGCTAGCTGGCAAGTCGCTGGTTATCAGGGCGAACGGGGCTTAAATAAAAAATGAAGTTCATCGACGAATCAAAAATCGAAGTATTTGCGGGCAAGGGCGGCAATGGCATTGCCAGCTTTCGCCGTGAAAAATACATCGATAAAGGCGGCCCTGATGGCGGTGATGGCGGACGAGGTGGTAGCGTTTACGCGATGGCAGACTGCAACATCAACACCTTGGTGGACTATCGTTTCCAACGCATGCACCGCGCTAAAAATGGTGAGTCGGGACGTGGCTCGGATTGCTATGGCAAAGGGGCGGATGACGTTATTCTACGCATGCCGGTGGGCACAGTCATTACCGACATCAATAGCGGTGAAGTAATTGCCGACCTTGCTGACGATGGCCAAAAAACCTTGCTCGCGCAGGGCGGTATCGGCGGCTTGGGTAACATCCATTTCAAATCCAGCACAAATCGCGCACCGCGCCAATGCACCGCAGGAACGGAAGGCGAGACTCGCGAATTACAGCTCGAATTAAAAGTGCTTGCCGATGTGGGTTTGCTGGGCATGCCGAATGCCGGAAAATCTACTTTCATTCGTGCGGTTTCAGCGGCTCGCCCCAAGGTAGCGGACTATCCGTTTACCACTTTGCACCCCAATCTGGGCGTGGTGCGTGTGTCACATGAGAAGAGTTTCGTCATTGCCGATATTCCCGGTTTGATCGAAGGTGCGGCCGAAGGTGCTGGCCTGGGACATCAATTTTTACGCCACTTAGCTCGTACTCGCGTACTGCTACATTTGGTCGATATTGCACCGCTATACGAGGGAATCGATCCGGTTCATGATGCCTACGCCATCCTGAACGAATTGAAAAAATACGATCAAACTTTGTATGACAAACCACGCTGGCTGATTTTGAATAAGCTAGATTTGGTTGAAAATGGCGAGGAAAAAGTCGCCGCATTCCTTAAAGAATTTACCGACTATGATCGATATTTCGCCATCTCGGCAATTAGCGGTGCAGGTTGCAAAGAATTGACTTACGCCATTATGGAACACCTCGTCACCATGCGCGAACAAGAACAAGAAGTAGCCGCCAAAATCGTACCTGAGACCGACGTAGGTTCGCTCTAAGCTTAGCTATGAAAAATGTATTAACCACTTCTAAGCGTATCGTAGTCAAAGTAGGCAGCAGCTTGGTAACCAACCAAGGTGCGGGTCTTGACCTCGACGCACTGAGTAACTGGGCGCGGCAAATTGCTGCGTTAACCGCAAGCGGGCATGAAGTCGTATTAGTCTCTTCTGGCGCGATTGCAGAAGGTATGCAACGCTTGGGTTGGAATGTTCGCCCAACCTCAGTACACGAATTACAAGCCGCCGCCGCTGTCGGTCAAATGGGCTTGATTCAGGCCTACGAAAGCTGCTTCCGCAAACATGATTTACATGCTGCACAAGTGCTATTGACCCACGCCGATTTGGTGGATCGTGAACGTTACCTAAATGCACGCGCTACATTGACCACATTGCTTGGCTTACGCGTCATCCCCATCATCAATGAAAACGATACCGTCGTCACGGACGAAATAAAGTTTGGTGACAACGACACCTTGGGTGCGCTGGTTACTAATTTGATTGAAGCAGACGCGCTCATCATCCTCACTGACCAAAGTGGGCTGTACACGGCTGATCCGCGCAAAGACCCAAGTGCCACGTTAGTGGGTCTAGCGCAAGCGGGTGACTCGCAATTAGAAAGCATGGCAGGTGGCGCGGGCAGTGCCATTGGGCGCGGCGGTATGTTGACCAAAATACTCGCAGCAAAGCGTGCAGCACGCAGTGGCGCGCACACTGCAATTGCATCAGGACATGAGCGTGATGTGCTGCTGCGCTTGCTGCAAGGCGAATCCATCGGCACTTTGCTCACCGCCCCGACCCTGCCCCTGGCAGCCCGTAAACAGTGGCTTGCAGACCACCTTCAAGTAACAGGAAAATTGGTATTGGATGACGGCGCAATTAAAGCACTGCGTGATGATGGGAAAAGTCTGCTCCCAATCGGCGTAAAAAATGTGTTTGGCGAATTTCAACGCGGCGCAGTGGTGGCATGCGTTAGCGAATCGGGTGCAGACATTGCACGCGGCTTGACCAACTACAATGCAGATGAAGTGCGGCGTATCGCCGGTCACCCCAGCCAAGAAATTTCAACTTTATTGGGTTATGGCGGTGATAGTGAAATTATTCATAGAGATAATCTGGTAGCGTTGTGAACTCAACATATCGATTCAAATACTCCCTCTCCCCTCGCGGGAGAGGGTTGGGGAGAGGGGGGATTCTGAACATTTCACCCTCTCCCTAACCCTCCCCCATCAAGGGGGAGAGCGAAGCGAGGGGGCATGGACTGGTTACTAGATAGCGGAAAGCTCAGATTCACCAATGAACAGCGTTAAATCAAGAAGACTTTTGTAGGAATAAAAATGAAACGAATCGATTCAGAATTTGCATTTCAGGCACGCGAGTTGGCGGCTCAAATTGAGGACACGCTGGGCGACCCGCCTAACCGCAAGAATTACCGCATGGTGGTGGATGCCTTGTTGGCGGAATACACCAAGGGAGCATTCGTCGAAGATGTAAATTTTTTGAGTCTTGCATTAGTTGACCATATTCAATTTATAGACAAGCCAGCTCTGCTAGCCTCCGCCAAGCAATACGAATCAGACAATCCGACTGAAGCTATCGCCATGGCATCCTCTGAAAACACTGCTTGCGCGAACATGCTCGCAGCAATTTCCAAGACGCATCCTGAGCTCACGCGCCAAGCCATCATCGTGGCCTTCCTTCACAAAAATCGTAATCTGTGGCTGCAAGAAGATCATGCTGCCCCGAAAGATGACGAGGATGAAAATGAAGATGAAACGGATGAGGAAAATGACGGGCCAAGCTCTGATGTCGTCGGGCTATTTGATGAGGTAGGAGACTAGCGTGTCAGACGAAATGAATCTTCCCACGCTCAGAAAACAGTTCACCGAGCTGGTCATCGCGGGCTCAACCGAGCGTGCTGAAGAAGCCTTTAATGAAGCGGTTGAAGAGTTCGGCGATATCGCGGTTGTCGAAGTATTGGCATCGATAGAACCACAGATTACCTCGCTGCATTTGTCCGCATTCGATGGTGGCAAACTATCACTCGCTACGCTGCTCGTGCCGCCTAAAGCTTGGGCTGAAAGCTTGGCGTTTTTCGCCGCGAAATGGCGTGAAGACGACATCGAAAATGATCCAGAGATACTTGCCGAAGCTTTGTTGGCACACGTACACGGCGTGATTTTTTCAACTGACGATTTAACACGCCGCAGTGAATTGCTCGCTGCCGCTGCTGCCACCGATAGTGGCATCACCGTTTTCACGATTTTATTTTCTCTCGCACCAGAAGACATCCTTGAAGTGGCGGACAAAATTCACTCCATGCAATCGTATGTCACTGGATTAACCGAAAACGATCATGATGTTGTGCCATTAGCAATTGAACTTGCCAAAGCCAGCGAAGATGGCTGGGAACGTGCGCTTTACGAGTTGTACCCAAACTTTTTGCATGACCCCGATTCCGTCAGAGAAAAATTTGAAACGGAAGAAGAGGAAGGCGAGCGAACCACACATCGCTCTACTCAAGAGTTGCTCTACCAACTGCGCAAGTTAGTGCCTACACGCCGCAGCGAATCTGCAAACCCAAGCAAACACAAACGCTTGGGTAGTGATATTTTTTCATAATTTAAAACTCTTATTAGTGTCCAATTTACCTTAACCGTTAACATGGATATTAAAGTAATTGAGAAAATTGCTCACCGAATGAGGGACTCAATTAAGGCGATCCCTCGCGAGCAACTACCTTTCCCCATGTCTTCATTTCCAATCGGCGCATGCGGCGATGCATCCCTTTTGCTTGGAGCATATCTAGTTGACTGCGGGTATCACAATTTCCTCTATATCTCAGGTGAGCGTGGAACGTATACCGACAATTCATGGACTTCTCATGCTTGGGTAGCAAAAGGTGAATTAGTAATAGATATTACAGCCGACCAATTCGCAGATGCTCCTGCTTCGGTAATTGTTGCAAGTCCGTCAGCTTGGCATCAGCAGTTTGAAATTGAAAGCTCAAGCCCTTCCGATTTCAGGGTTTGGTCTGGCATGGGCATTGACCATTTACGGGTTATGTACGCGAAACTTGAGCCTTTCCTTTTTCCTGTAACGTAGAGTTTAATGCGCTACGCCCTTCAATATCAGAAAAACAAATGAATTCCTCAAACCCCATAGGCGTTTTCGATTCCGGCGTAGGTGGCTTGTCGGTGCTGCGCGAAATTCGTCGTGAATTGCCGCATGAAGACCTGCTGTATGTAGCGGATTCTGGACATGCGCCGTATGGCGACAAACCCAATCATCGCATCGAAGAACGCGCGCTTGTTATCACCAAATTTTTAATCAGCCAGCACGCCAAAGCCATCGTGGTTGCGTGCAACACGGCAACGGGTGCGGCAGTCGCCACACTGCGCGAACAATTTTCCGTGCCCATCATCGCCATTGAACCCGCCATCAAACCCGCTGCAGCGTTGACGAAATCGGGCGTGGTGGGTGTGCTGGCAACCAGCAGAACCCTCGCCAGCGAAAGCTTTGCCAAGCTCACTTCACGCTTCGGTGCTGAGGTGGAAATATTGGTGCAAGCCTGCCCAGGGCTGGTTGAACAAGTGGAAGCGGGCGACTTAACAGGCAGCAAAACCCGCGCATTGCTTGAGCAATATCTGCGGCCCTTGCTACAACAAAAGGCTGACACCATCGTGCTGGGCTGTACCCACTATCCGTTTCTCACCGCGTTGATTCAAGAGATAGCAGGCTCGCAAGTCACCATCATCGACCCCGCTGCCGCCGTGGCACGCGAACTGCGCCGCCGCTTGGAGCGTGCCGGATTGTTGTCCGAGCAAACTAGCTTAGGGGCAGAAAAGTTTTGGACGAGTGGTTCGCCAGAGTTGGCGAGGGTTGTGATCGGACAATTGTGGCGGGCTGATGTTGAAGTAGAACGACTACCGAACGGCTAGATGAATAACCGCAACCTTACAAAATAATTTTCAAGCCAAACATGCCCGAACTCCCCGAAATCGAAACCACACGCAGAGGTTTAGCTGAACATCTCATCGGCGCAACCATCACAGATGTCATCATCCGCAACGCCAAGCTGCGCTGGCCGATTCCGAAAAACTTACCTACGCTTTTACATGGGCAAAAAATCCTCGCCCTCACGCGTCGCGCAAAATATCTGCTGGCAGATTGCGGCAACGGCACATTGATATTGCATCTCGGCATGTCGGGTAGCTTGCGTATCTTTCCTCACAATACTCCCGCTGAGAAGCACGATCACTTCGATTTAGTGTTATCACCACCCTCAACCGTTCGTGCTGAGCTTGTCGAAGCACATCAATCCATCAACCCTTCGACAAGCTCAGAGAGAACGGATTTAAGCACACATAAAATCATGCGCCTACGCGACCCGCGTCGTTTCGGTGCGGTGTTATGGCATGAAGGTGACATCACCACTCACCCGCTGCTCGCCACACTCGGCCCTGAACCATTAGCCGAAATTTGTCCGCCATACATCGGTGTTGTAGGAGCGAGCCATGCTGCGTGTGTTGTTGGGGCAGAAGCCCCTTACAACCACGGCGTACTTCCTGCGAGTGCTCGCGAAATAGAAAAAATATCGCACGCAGGGCGTGCTCCTACCAATGCTCAAACATTCGATGCGCGCTATCTCTACCAAACCACACGCGGTCGCAGCATCAGCATCAAACAATGCATCATGGACAATCACGTGGTGGTCGGTGTGGGCAACATCTACGCCAACGAATCTCTGTTTCGCAGCGGCATCAAACCACAACTCGCGGCGGGTAAACTCAGCCTACCGCGCTGTGAAAAACTGGTGTCAGAAATCCGCGCCACTTTGCGCGCCGCCATCGCAAAAGGCGGCAGCACCCTGCGCGACTTCGTACACAGCGACGGCAGCAGCGGCTATTTCCAACAAGAGTATTTTGTCTATGGCAGAACAGGCGAACCGTGTAGAAAATGTGGCGCGGCGATTAAGCAAATCAAGCAGGGGCAGCGGTCGAGTTTTTACTGCGGGGTTTGTCAGAAGTAATTGTCAGTTGTGCTAGAGTTGCGCGCATACAAACACTCTTAGTTAGTGACCCAAGGAGAACGATTTGGAAGCATGGATAAGTATTTTGCTCTCGCTATTTGCATTATCAGTGTCGGCAATGACAGCATGGTTAACGCTGTTTAAGCATGGAAAACTTTTAATGACTCAGCCGACAACAATTTTCTTTGGCCCAGATGGTGGGTTTTTCGAGAGCACTAAAAATAAAGTCTATTTAAGAACATTGCTTTACAGTAGCTCAAGGAAAGGTCAAGTAATAGAAAGTATGCACGTAACTCTTGACCGTGGCGAAACAAAACAGAATTTCAGCATTTGGGTTCATGGGCAAAAAGGAGACCTTGTAAGGGGAAGTGGCTTATTCGTTACTTACGAAGGGGTAACGTTGAATCACCATTTTCTATTGCCTCCAGATGGTTCGGATTTCAAATTTCTGGCAGGTGATTACAAACTTAAAGTTTTTGCCAAGCTTGTTAATAGCCTTGAACCTATTAACTTGTATTCGATAACGTTGGCAGTTACACAATCTCATGCTGAAAATATGAAGCAGAAAAATGCTGGACTCTTCTTTGATTGGGGACCGGACCAAGGAAGTTACTATCCACATATCGACATAAAAACTGAACCAGACCTTGATCAATTTATGAATATGATTGCCAATAAGAAAACCTAGCCAGAATCGCGGATAACGTTGAGCTTATCCGCAATACTAATTTACGAACATCATGCGCCACCTACTCACCCTCCTCCTCGCATTAACCCTCACCCCTGCTGCTCTCGCGGAACACTTGCCACGTCCCGATCACATCGTCGTGGTCATCGAAGAAAATCGCGGCTATTCGCAAATTATGGATGCTCGCAACAGCGGTTCGTACATTCATGCCTTAGCCAAGCGCGGGATGTTGTTCACGCAATCTTACGGAGTGACGCATCCAAGTCAGCCTAACTATCTCGCGTTGTTTGCTGGCTCAATATTTGATGTGACGAGCAATGCGTGTGGCTACAGCTTCACGACCGACAACCTCGCAACAGCCTTGCTGGATAAGGGCTTGAGCTTCGCCAGTTATGCCGAATCGTTGCCTGCGGTGGGTGATTTGAGCTGCATGTCGGGCGCGTATCAGCGCAAACATAATCCGATTAGCAATTGGCAAGGCACGCGCTTACCTGCTGAAATGAATTTGCGCTTCAGCGATTTCCCGCAAGAATTTTCCAAGCTGCCCACGGTGTCGTTCGTCATCCCCGATCAGAACAACGATATGCATGACGGCAGTTTTGTAGCGGCGGATGAATGGCTAAAAACTCGCATCGACCCTTATGTGGAATGGGCATTCAAGCACAACAGTTTATTGATTCTCACGTGGGATGAAGATAGCGGTAAAGAAAACAATCAGGTTGTCACGCTATTCGTCGGACCGATGGTTAAAGCGGGTACTAACTCGCAGCGCATCAATCACTATAATGTGTTGCGCACAATGCTGGATATGTATGGCTTGCCTGCGCTGGGGGAGAGTGTGGATGCGCAGGTGATTAAGGGGGTTTGGAAGAAGCGTTAAGCTACATCGTCATTGATAAAACTACTAGCCATTCGACTAAGCCCGCAAGCGGGCAAGTCGCTGGTTATCCCGCGAAAGCGGGAATCCAGATAATTAAAAATCCCCCGCGCAACGGGTCAACATCAAGGCTTCGTCCGCTGCGCGGAATTATTGCTTTGCTGGATTCCCGCTTTCGCGGGAATGACGGTCAGCGGAAGTAATCACTTGGAGAACATCATGTCCACTCTCGCCAACCTTGCTGTCGGTTTAGTCGCACTACTTCACTGCTATTTTTTGGTGCTGGAGATGTTCTTTTGGGACAAACCGTTAGGGCTGCGCACCTTCCGATTAACACCAGAATTCGCGCAAGCGTCCAAAGCCCTCGCCGCGAATCAAGGCTTGTATAACGGCTTTCTGGCGGCAGGATTATTTTGGGGAATATTGCTCGGCACGTCAGGCAATGCAATCAAAATTTTCTTTCTATGCTGCGTGATCGTGGCGGGGTTGTATGGCGCATACAGCGTGGGAAAGAAAATACTTTGGGTGCAAGCTGTGCCTGGATTGATTGCGTTGGGGTTGGTTTTGATTAGTTGATATTTAAGTTTGGAGTACGGTGACACCTCACCGTACTTCTAAAGGGCAGACATGTCTGCGCACTCCATATCAAACCGTGTACCTTTACAATTCGACCAAGTAGTTAACGCTTCGCCGCCATCAATTGCTCATACTTGCTTTGCAACTGCTCGTTACTCTCTACCACTTCTGGGTTCAACGGAATGCAATCCACCGGACACACTTCCACGCATTGCGGGGTGTCGTAGTGACCGATACATTGGGTGCATTTTTTCGGGTCAATTTCGTAAATCGTGTCGCCTTGTGAAATCGCGTCGTTCGGGCATTCTGGCTCGCATACGTCGCAATTGATACATTCATCGGTAATCATTAGTGCCATTTTTACAACTCCTAAACTTAATTCAAATCGTATTTTTTCTGTAGCCTAGTCACAACGTTTGGCGAGACAAATTTGCTGACATCGCCACCAAATTTTGCCACTTCGCGCACCATGGTTGCAGAAATAAAAGTATATTTTTCAGCGGGTGTGAGGAACAAGGTTTCCACATCGGGATACAAATTTCGATTCATCCCAGCCAGCTGAAATTCATATTCAAAATCGGATACCGCACGCAAACCGCGCAACACCACACGTGCATCATGTTCCTGTACAAAATTCATCAACAAACCGTTGAAGCCTTCAACTTGCACGTTGTCAAAACTCGCAAATGCTTCGCGTGCCATACCTACCCGCTCGGCAAGATTAAATAAGGTGTTGGCACGGCTCTCCGCCACTGCCACGACCACGCCGCCGAACAACCCCGCTGCACGGCGCACCACGTCCTCGTGCCCTTTTGTAATGGGGTCAAATGTTCCCGGGTAGATAACTTTTATAATTTTAGTGCCTCACCAATTCACTCAAGCTGCAATAGGGAATAATACACCTGCCCTGCCTTGCCCGATTTTATTGCCTTCCAAGGCATCGTTACATCAATAACTGCGCCACTTTCCACATATACCACGCCATTTT
>JABFRF010000135.1 GCA_013141315.1 Gallionella sp.
GCTTGAGCTAACTGTGCCAAAGAATACTGATTAAGTTCGTTCGCCCTATAACCGGCGACTTGACTGTCGTTTTCTAACTGCTTAGTCGAATGGCAAGTTGCTTCATCAGCCTGTCAAACGAAGGGACTTAATCAGCATTTCCCTAACTTCACTTTTCTTTTCACTTCCACTACGATATCTTACAAACGCTGCGCACGTCGTAACGTTTCAAACTTTGAGGCTAAATGACCCGCATCGGCTGACTGTGTGCAGCTGCGTTTAGCGCAAATGACGGCATCGTATCCACCGCCAGTAGCCATAGTTTTTACGGCCGCAGGCGCGAGTTCAAGGCGTATTTTGATTTCGGACTTTGCCAGCTTTGTAGCAATTGATGCCACCAAATTACCGGGGCGAAATCCGTCTTGCAGCGAAGGTGAACAAGCTCAAATTATCGAAGACTAAGCCTTAAACTGATTTACCGATTGTTGAAGCAAGTTAGCCAAGTGCGCCAGCTTCTCCGCCGTCACCGCTATTTCAGCAACTGCAATAGAGTTTTCGTCTGCCATCCGAGCGATATGTTCTACACCCTGCGCGACTTGTCCGCCAGCACTGCTTTGCTCACCTAATGCGGTGGTGATTTCGTTCACTGAGGCGAGAACTTGCTGTGCCCCATCACGAATACTTGCCATTGATTTGCCCGCTTGCTGCGCCATTTCCACGCCACCTTTGACCCGCTCTGTACCTTCTTGCATTCCGGCAACAGCATCATTGGTTTCGGTCTGAATTTTTTCGATCATGGCCGATATTTCGAGGGTGGACTTGCTAGTGCGTTCTGCCAACTTTCTGACTTCGTCAGCGACCACCGCAAAGCCTCTGCCTTGCTCGCCCGCCCGCGCTGCTTCGATAGCGGCATTCAACGCCAACAGGTTGGTTTGGTCGGCGATTTCCTTGATGGTTTTCACGATGTCGGAAATGCGTTTGGATTCTTCACCCAGTTGATTGATGGATACCGAAGAGATATTGACCGCATCGGCGATTTTACTCATTTCCAATGCGGCATTGCTCGCGATGCGCTCGCCTTGGTTGGACAACTCTCCGGATTGATGTGCGATGCTGTAAGTATGGCGAGAATTCTCCGCGACATTTTCAATACTGACCAGCATTTCCTCGGTGGTCGCTGCCATAGATGCAGCGGCATCACTTTGCTTTTGAGAACTTGCAGAGACCTTGTTTGAGGACTGATAAAGCTGCGCCGAGCTTTCTTGCACTTCTCGTACGCCAGCAATTACTTGGTGGATGATTTTCTGAAAACTTTCGACCATCTGATTGAATGAAACACTGATATCTCCGATTTCATCTTGTCTAACCAACTTAACGCGCTGAGATAAGTCTTTTGACGTTTGAATTTGTTTAATTGCATTTTGTATGTCTGATAACGGATTGGTGATGCTGCGGATAATCATCTGTAACAGAATAAATACACCCATCGTGAGCACCGCAATGATGCCCATCAACCACTTGGTGGCGTTCCAGAAAATAGCGTCCACATCATCAATATAGATGCCTGACCCAATCACCCAACCCCAAGGCGAAAATCCTTTTACATAAGAAATTTTCGGAACGGGCTGAGTGGATCCAGGCTTCGCCCACAAGTAGGAAACAAAGCCCGCGCCGTCTTTTTTGACAACTTCAACAAACTCAACAAAAAGATGCTTTCCGTTCGGATCTTTCATTTCAGAAACATCCTTGCCGTCTAATTCAGGTTTGATTGGGTGCATTAAGATATGAGGGGTCATATCGTTAATCCAAAAATATTCCTTTTCTTGGTAACGCATTGCTTTGATAACAGCCATAGCTGAAGTCTTGGCTTGCTCTTCGGTTAACGTGCCTTTGGTTTGCTGCTCATAGTGATAACTCAGCACACTGTATGCAGTCTCAACTAAATGCCGAGTTTTAACTTGACGATCTTGAAGGAGGGACGTTTTTTGAGTGAATAAGGCGAATGCGGAAACTGCCAACAAACTCAACATGACAATCAAAATAACAAGCGATAGCTTTGTCTTTATGGAAACTGATTTGGCGGCAAGTTTCATTCAGATGCTCCGGTTCATAAATTTGAATTTAATTCTATCGAGGCGACTATACGATAGTTAAATGTCAGCTATTCTTTGAATAGAGCAACAAAAGCAATTCAATTCCTACCAGTCTATTTAAACGGGGTACTAGCGTTATCAGGTTAATTGCAATTCGACCAATGCAAAGTGGCAAGTCAACAATACAAAAAGGATTGATTGATTTTTAGGCGTATCCACTGCTTTTTTAGGGTAATTTGATTTAAATCAATATCGCGGCAATCGCTCATAAGTATTCTCCCGCCTGATCGTTCGCATTCAGCTAACGACGGAAAAACCTAACAACGGAGATGATATATATGTACAAACATACAGGAATGATTACTGCTTCTATCGTAGGCATGGCGGCAGGTTTGATGATTGCTGGCAGCGCGATGGCAGCTGATATGCCAGAATTGGCAAAGAAAAGCGGTTGCACAGCTTGTCACTCAATCGACAAGAAATTAGTTGGTCCAGCATGGGGTGAAGTTGGCAAGAAATACGCTGGCGATGCTAAAGCGGAAGCGATGTTGATTGAAAAAGTTGCTAAGGGCGGCAAAGGTACATGGGGCACGATGGCAATGCCAGCTAACTCACCAAAAGTTTCTGATGCTGACATCAAGACATTGGTTGAATTTGTATTGAGCCTGAAGTAATTTAGGAAGACACTGATTTATTCGGCTTTGTCGTTCCCGCGAAAGCGGGAATGACGAATAAATCAGAGTCGCCTTAGGCTAGATCCGCAAAAAGCCGACGCAAGTCGGCTTTTTTATGCCGCGATTATTCTCGTCGGGAATCCACACTCACCTAACCAAGCAGATAACTCCGCGCTCACTCAGCTTGAAGTGAATTTAAACACTATTGGCAGCCTGAATTTGTGCCTATAATCTTTCACGTATATTGGCAGAATTACTCTCTTGTACTTATCGCTAAATCCAGCAACTCATTCACCCCATGAAAATTCAAAATTTGACTCTAGCATCCAGCCTTTTAGCATTTTTAACGCTCGCTTATATTTTTTTCCCTGAAAGTATTGACGACGCATATATCACGCTGCGTTTTTCCAAGAATTTAATGTTGGGTAACGGCCCGGTTTTTAATGTTGGCGAACGAGTGGAGGGATACTCAAATTTCTCTTGGATGGTGCTGCTGGCAGCTTTTGGCTGGGCAGGAGTCACCATGGAAATGGCGATGAAATATCTTAGTTTGATTTCGGGGTTGTGCGTGCTGGCGCTCACTTGGAAGTTGTCATCCCAATACTTCAAATCAATTCCTGCAATTGTCACGTCGTTGGCCTTGCTGGGTACGAGTGCCTTCTTCGCGGTATGGGCTGTAGATGGTCTGGAGACCATGTTTTATACGATGTTACTGACGCTGCTAGTTTATTTGCTAACGAGTGGAAAAAGCAATCCGCTGTTAGTTGGCATTATTGCGGGTTTGATTGCACTGACTAGGCCGGAGGGAATTATGTTTGCTCTGATAGCCGTGAGCTTTCTGACCTTTAGAAAAGGCTATCTGTCAGGCCTAAAAGCCTTGGCACTGGTCGCACTCTTTGCTGGCGGTTACGAGGTATTCAGGTATTACTACTTCGGACAATTGGTTTCCAACACGGCACTTGCCAAGGTACACATGGGGGCTGACACGGTAGCGGATGGCTTGCACTACCTGCTTGCTTACAACGAGGGGAGCGGATACTTACTGCTGCCTGCCGCGTTAATTGGCGCGATTGCCGCAAAAAAAAATCCTCACCTGCTCGTTCCGATCAGCTTTGTACTGGCGCAAATATTTTTTCTGATGGTGTCTGGCGGTGACTTCATGCATGCGTATCGCTTCATTATCCCAGTAATGCCCTGTCTTGTTTTACTGTGCGCTTCTTGTGTTGAAATTTTATATGCCAAGATGTTGCGAAACATCGCTTTGCTTACACTTGCTCTGATCGTGACTAGCCAGGCATATTTTCAATATGCCTCATTACCAGAAAAACACATAGGCTGGGACAATCTAACCTTCCGCTCATCAACACTTTTTACGATTGCAAATTTTCTCTCACAGCAGAGTGATCGCAATGATTGGATTTTACTGTCCGAGGCCGGAATCATTCCGTTCTACGTGGATGCCAAGATAATGGATTACATAGGACTAGTAACTTCTTACAACGCTGTCACCAACTTCAATACCGTTTTCAACAGCAATTATCTTTACGCTGTTCATCCAAAATTTCTCCTGATTTCTTCGGTGGAAACCAGCGACGGGAAAATTTATACACGCAACAATTTGGAAGCAACACTGTTGGGCAATCCAAATTTTTCCCAATACAAGTTTGTGCGGAATTTTAATGTGTCTAAAGATGCCAGCTTTTTGGACGCCATTTATTACAAAAATTTATCTCCCGATATAAAGCGGGTTTTCTTTACTGTCTTTGAACGAAAAAATTGAGCGTTCGATCATCATTAAGTTCAGCCCCCAAGGTACGCACGCTGCACAGCCTCGCTACCCAACAATTCCTTCGCTTCATCCGACAAAGTAATCGCGCCGCTTTCCATCACGTAACCACGTTGTGCTACTTGCAGGGCAAGCTTGGCGTTTTGCTCCACCAGTAAAATACTCATACCTTGTGCCGCGATGTCGCTGATCGTTTCAAAGATTTTTTTTACCATCAGTGGGGCAAGTCCCATGCTGGGTTCGTCCAGCATTAATAGGCGTGGACGACTCATCAAGGCGCGCGCCATTGCGACCATTTGTTGCTCACCTCCTGAGAGTGTTCCAGCGAGTTGATCTTTGCGTTCGGCAAGTCGTGGGAAGAGTTCGTACATGCGCACCAAGTCAGACGCAATTTCACTTTTGTCGTTGCGACTGTACGCACCCATTTGTAAATTTTCTGCCACGGTCAAACGCGCAAACACACCGCGACCTTCTGGCACAAGTGCGATGCCCATAGACACACGTTGATGTGCGGCAATGTTTTTCAGACTGTTGCCGTCGTATTGAATCTCCCCGCTAACGGGCTGTAGTAGCCCCGCCAATGTCTTTAGCGTGGTGGATTTACCCGCTCCATTGCTGCCAATTAGCGCGACTAACTCACCCGGTGCGATTTGCAGAGAGATGCCTTTGACTGCTTGGATGCCACCGTAGGCGACTTGCAGGTCACTGACTTCGAGCAAACAGTTGTTAATGCTGTTGCTGGAATTTTTAATTCCGTTCGGGCTGAGCTTGTCGAAGCCTGCCCACCCTTCGACATCCGCCTTTAGTCCTGAGCCTGTCGAAGGGTCAGGGCGAACGGGGTTGATGTGATTTTGCGTTGAATCAATGCTCATCGCTGCCTCCCAAATACGCCGCAATCACTTCGGCATCATTGCGCACTTTTTCCGGCACATCTTCGGCGATTTTTTTTCCATAATTCAGGACGGCAACACGATCACACAATCCCATGATGAGTTTCACATCATGCTCGATGAGTAGCACGGTGATGCCTGTGCTGCGAATATTTTGCAGTAGTATTTTCAAGCTTTCGGTTTCAGTGGCATTCATGCCCGCAGCGGGCTCGTCGAGTGCCAGCAGCAATGGTTCTGTGGCTAAGGCGCGTGCGATTTCCAAGCGGCGTTGTTCACCGTAAGGCAGATGTTTCGCCAGGGTGTCTGCGGGTTTGTCGATGCCGACATAGCGTAACAATTCGTGCGCACGCTCTCTGCTGGCTTGCTCTTCGTTACGATTTTCTTGGTTGCGAAATAGTGCGCCAAACACACCTGCTTGAGTGCGCAGATGACGACCGATCATCACGTTTTCTAACGCGGTTAAATTGGCAAACAGGCGAATGTTCTGAAAGGTTCGAGCGATGCCCGCTTGCGCCAATATATGTGGCTTGCAGGCCTGATAACTATTTCCGTCAAATTGAAATTTTCCGGAGCTAGGTTGATAGAGTCCGGTAATTACATTGAACAAGGTGGTTTTACCCGCACCGTTCGGACCGATCAATCCATAAATTTCACCGCGCTGAATGTGCAGCGAAACATCACTGAGTGCAGTCAATCCACCGAACTGTTTGCCGATTGAGGAGAGTTGCAATAAAGGGGCTGTGTTATTCATTTACAACTCACCGCTCGTGGTGAGCTTGTCGAACCACCTACTTCAAACTCACCCTTCGACAAACTCAGGACTAAAGGCGGATGTCCTAGGGTAATTAAAAAGGCTTCGACAAGCTCAGCCCGAACGGAGTATGAAAATTTTTTACTCATACTTTTTCATCCGCTTCATCGGTATTCAGCTCACGTCTACGCACTCGCGACGGCCACAAACCTGCTGGGCGATACAGCATCACGGCGATGAGCGCGCCACCAAACATCAACATACGCAAACTTTCTGGATCAATGATGGATTTGCCGAATAGGGCTTGCTGCAACGGCACAACGCTATGACGTAAAATTTCTGGCAACAGTGCCAGCAATACACCGCCCAAAATGACACCCGCGATGTTGCCCATACCGCCCAGCACCACCATACACAACACCATGATGGATTCCATCAAACTGAAACTTTCCGGACTGACAAAACCTTGGAAACCTGCGAACAATGCACCCGATGCACCACCGAACATCGCACCCATCGCAAACGCCAGTAGCTTAAGATTGCGTGTGTTAATGCCCATTGCGGACGCGGCGATTTCGTCTTCGCGTATTGCCATCCATGCGCGACCGATGCGGGATTTTTCTAATCGTTGCGAGATAAAAATGACCAGCGCAGTGAAGGCGAGGAATAAGTAGAAATACAAATGCACTGAAGGGAAAGTGATGCCAAAAATTTCTTGCGTGGCATTCAATGACACACCCGAAACACTGATGGGATCAATGCGACTAATGCCTTGCGGGCCATTGGTGAGATTGATAGGCGCATTGAGGTTGTTCAAAAAAATGCGAATGATTTCGCCAAAACCCAGTGTGACAATTGCCAAATAATCACCGCGCAAACCCAATGTCGGTGCGCCTAGCAACACGCCGAATCCGCCTGCTATCAAGGCCGCCAGCGGCAGCACAATCCAAAATGACAGGTGTACGCCATCGGGAAATAACATCGGAAATGCGAGTGCTAAATGTGGCGAACCTGTTAGCGCATAGCAATATGCACCCACTGCAAAAAACGCGATGTAACCCAGATCAAGTAGGCCTGCGTAACCAACCACGATGTTCAAACCCAGTGCCAGCATGATGTAGAGCATGGCGAAATCGACAATGCGTACCCAGCCACGACCGAGCAATACATCAGTGATAAATGGCAACAGCAGCAATGTAGCAATCATCAACACAAGCATCGCATGCCTTTGGTGTTTGCCACCGATTGTCAGGAATATTTTAGGCGCGTTCAGCAATGCGCTCTCCCAACAAACCCGAAGGGCGAAACACCAACACGGCAATCAACACAAAAAATGCGAACACGTCTTGGTAATTACTGCCCAGAAACCCACCTGTCAAATCGCCAATATAACCTGTGCCCAAGCTCTCAATCAAACCTAACAACAATCCACCCAACATAGCGCCGCGCAGGTTACCGATACCTCCCAATACCGCAGCAGTAAAGGCTTTCAGGCCGAGCAAAAAGCCCATGTAGTAATGTGCGAGTCCATAGTTGGCACTAACCATGAGTCCCGCTATAGCCGCCAATGCCGAACCAAGCATGAAGGTGATTGAAATGACTCGATTAACATCAACTCCCATCAGTTGTGCTGAGTGTTGATTCTCCGCCACCGCACGCATCGCCCGGCCTAAGCGCGTGCGATGCACCACCACCATCAGCCCCGCCATAATCAGCACAGCGAGGATGACAATGGCAATTTGAATATCGTTAATGATTGCGCCACCAATCACGTGCGAACTCGTCGCAAATAAAGTTGGGAATGAATGGTACTGACGACCCCAAATCATCATCGCCAGATTTTGCAAAACAATGGATACGCCAATTGCGGTAATCAGCGGCGCGAGGCGCGGTGCATGGCGCAATGGTCGATAGGCAATACGCTCGATGCTGTAACCGAGCGCCATGCAGCCTGCCATTGCCAATCCGACACTCAGCAGCAAAGCCAACAGAGGCGGCACACCCCAACCCAACATTGCAGTTAATGCAGACAGTGCCAGCATCGCGCCGACCATCACCACTTCGCCATGCGCGAAATTGATTAGACCGAGGATGCCATAGACCATGGTGTAGCCGAGTGCAACCAAAGCGTATACGCTGCCTTGGACTAACCCGTTGATGATTTGCTGAAGAAAAATTTCCATAGGCTAAAAAATAAAAACGACACGCAGTTGCGTGTCGTTTGAAGTTTTATTGCAATGTATCAATGTGCCGCCGCGCTCACTGCACCCAATGTTTCCAATGCGTGCCACTTGCCTTGCTGCACTTGGTACATCGTGATTGCACCGCCTAGCAGATCACCTTTTTCATCAAACTGAATTTTTGCAGTAATACCATCTAAGCTAATTTTAGGCAGCTCTACTAAGTATTTGGCGGGCTCAACCGAATCGGCTTTTTGCATCGCCGCAATCATCACGTTCACTGCATCATAGCAATACGGTGCGTAAAGTTGAATAGGTTGATATTTCGCCACAAAGCGCGTTTCAAATTCTTTTCCGCCCGGCATTTTGTCGAGCGGCACGCCAGGCAACGACGCATAGCTTCCTTCCGCCGCATCGCCCGCCAGCTTGATAAATTCCGGTGTATAACCGCCATCACCCATCATCAGTTTTACTTTCATCGCAAGGCCCTTTAGCTGCTTTGCCATCGGTCCTGCTTGGGGATCCATACCACCATAGAACAACAAATCCGGCTGCTTGCCTTTAACCACTGTCAACACAGCGGTGAAGTCCACCGCCTTATCGGTAGTATATTCATGCGCCACAATCTGCGCACCATTAGCCTGAGCAGCCTTGATGAATTCATCTGCCAGTCCCTGTCCATAAGCGGTGCGATCATCGATTACCGCAATCTTTTTTGCCGCTAAATTTTTAGTGGCATACTCACCCAACACGCGACCTTGTTGCGCATCATTCGCCATCACACGGAATGCGGTTTTAAATCCTTGTGCGGTGTAATTGACTGCAGTGGCAGAAGGAGAAATTTGCGGAATGCCATTGTCGTTGTATATTTTTGAAGCAGGAATAGTCGTGCCGGAATTCAAGTGACCGATCACACCACTCACTTTGTCATCCACTAACTTTTGCGCGACGATGGTCGCCGTTTTTGGGTCAGCTTGATCATCTTCGCTAATCAACTCGAAGCGCACTTTACGTCCGCCAATCACAATACCTTTTGCATTGGCATCATCAATCGCCATGCGCGTACCGCTTTCATTGTCTTTGCCGATATGCGCTTGGTTGCCGGTCAAGGGTGCTGCGGCACCGATGCGTACCACCAACTCATCATGAGTGGCTTTATCTACCGAGGCAGATTTTTCACAACCAGATAAGGTGAGTGCAATAGCGAAAGTTAATAGTGAGCGAGTTAAATATGGTGGCATGATGATTCCCAATAAAAAGGCAGGCTGATTATGCAGAGCAGGTGTGAATCTTGTCAATTTTAAACATATGTATCCACGCATAAAAAAGTCGGCCTAGACCGACTTTTTTGCGTGCAAACAAATCTTATTTTTTTGCTTCTGCTTTTTTAGCAGCGATCTTTTCATCTTCAGCTTTC